>NZ_JAYGGZ010000069.1:0-32934 GCF_034931465.1 Anabaena sp. UHCC 0399
ACGTGGTAACGCTCTCTAATAGAACTGGCGTAATGGGCGGCGGACGTGACCAAGAATCCAGTGGATTTGCTTGGTGGTCTGGCAATGCTCGTTTAATCAACTTATCTGGTAAACTGCTGGGCGCACACGTTGCTCATGCTGGTTTAATTGTATTCTGGGCTGGAGCGATGACCTTGTTTGAAGTCGCTCACTTTGTTCCAGAAAAACCAATGTACGAACAGGGCTTAATCCTGCTACCTCACATTGCTACCCTCGGTTGGGGTGTTGGTGCGGGTGGTGAAGTCCTCGATACCTTCCCCTACTTTGTAGTTGGTGTACTCCACATTATTTCCTCTGCCGTATTGGGCTTTGGTGGTATTTATCATGCTGTTCGTGGCCCAGAAACCTTAGAAGAGTATTCCTCTTTCTTTGGTTATGACTGGAAAGACAAGAACAAGATGACCAATATCATCGGCTTCCACCTAATCATCTTGGGCTGTGGTGCGTTGCTCCTAGTGCTGAAGGCTATGTTCTTCGGCGGTGTATATGACACTTGGGCTCCTGGTGGTGGTGATGTGCGTGTAATTACCAATCCAACCCTAAATCCTGCCGTCATCTTCGGTTATTTAATCGAATCTCCCTTTGGTGGCGCAGGCTGGATTGTCGGCGTAGATAACATGGAAGATGTTATCGGCGGTCACATCTGGGTTGCCCTGATTTGTATCTCTGGTGGTATTTGGCACATCTTCACCAAGCCTTTTGGTTGGGCGCGTCGTGCGTTCATCTGGTCTGGTGAAGCTTACCTATCCTACAGTTTGGGTGCTTTGTCCTTGATGGGCTTCATCGCTTCTTGTATGGTTTGGTACAACAACACCGTTTATCCCAGTGAATTTTTCGGTCCTACAGGCCCCGAAGCTTCTCAAGCTCAAGCTTTAACCTTCTTGATTCGTGACCAACGCTTAGGTGCTAACGTTGGTTCTGCTCAAGGCCCTACAGGTCTGGGTAAATACCTGATGCGCTCTCCTACCGGTGAAATCATCTTTGGTGGAGAAACCATGCGCTTCTGGGATTTCCGTGGCCCTTGGTTAGAGCCTCTACGTGGTCCTAACGGTCTTGACTTAGAAAAAATCAAGAACGATATTCAGCCTTGGCAAGCTCGTCGCGCTGCTGAATATATGACCCATGCTCCTCTGGGTTCTTTGAACTCCGTGGGTGGTGTAGCTACCGAAATTAACTCCTTCAACTACGTATCTCCTCGTGCGTGGTTATCGACTTCTCACTTCGTATTAGGTTTCTTCTTCCTCATCGGTCACTTGTGGCACGCTGGTCGCGCCCGCGCTGCTGCTGGTGGTTTTGAGAGAGGTATTGACCGTGAGAATGAACCAGCAATGACAATGACTGAACTTGACTAGGTTCTAAAGTTTTATTACATCACTGACAATCGAACGCTTTTGAGGCTCTTGGTGTAACACCAAGAGCCTTTTTTTGGTACTATTGGTTTAATTGTAAAGATGTCTAAAAAACTCATAGACATAATGATTCACAGGAATCTAAATTAATTTTTGTTAGTAGCTTGAAGTAACCAAGGCAAATCAGGGGGTACTAGGCAAGATGAAAGAATCTAATTTTACTGATGTTTTGCGTTGGACATCCGAAGCCAAAGATAAGTTACAGAATATTCCCTTTTTTGTTCGCGCTCAAGCGAAAGCCCGAATTGAGAATTTGGCACGTCAAGCAGGAAAAGATGTAGTGACAGCAGATTTAGTTGAGCAAGCTAGAGCAGAGTTTGGACAGTAAATGCTTGGAGTTGATATATTTATTTTTGCTGAAAGTTGTGTAGGGGATAATAATGGCGATCGCTTAATTATTAATCCACTCTAAGGTAATCTCAAAATTTGCGGTGGAAACACCTTTGACGATTAAAGGTGTGACTTTACCTGATTCAATGCCAATTTCTATACCAAATTTCACAGTCGCTCTATCAGGCTTCACTTTTTGTAATGTTTCGGAAATTTCTTTCGTCAGAGACTCAATAGCAGTAGTCACTTGATGAAAATCTTGGGATTGCAAAACGCCTTTGCGTTCACCAATGGGTGTGGCTTCAACTTTAATATTTGTGCCATCAGCAAGTTCTAGTGAGATAATTCTGGTTTGAATTTCCATGTTGATTTAACTGGGTGATTGCCTATCAATAATATTCAACCACTAATTTTCAATACCAATACAACCAATTAATCAAGCTATTCTCTACTTGACTGATGTGGAGTATATCAGCTTCCCCCCACATTCATTGCTGCTAACATTGCCTTTTGACTAACTTCTTTGTAGAGAGTCTCCAAATATTTCATTACTACATCGCTGGAAGTTAAATTAATCACACACTCCTCGGTTTTGGCTAGCGGAATAACCCCCAAGACATTTAATACTGTCTCGTTACTTGATGGTGTAATCACTACCAAAGAAGAATCTAGTGGTTCATTATATTGCCAGAAAGTGTCAATTTTGACATTATATTGATTATGATTAATTGTTTGTTGATGATCTGGTGTTGGGGTTGCATCAGGTTCTAATTTTGCACCACGCAGTTGACGTAAGTCGCTAATAATTTGTTCTTTAGTGCGTCCCCGCAATTGAAATAAAACAAAGGGGTCTTCGCTGAATCTGTCACCTAATTGATAGTAGATTGCACCAACGTGCTTACAAGGGTTGGCTTTATCAGGACAGGAACATTTACTGTGAACATCTCCTAGGGTGAAGGGAAACAAAGATAGGCCATTAGCGGTAAATACTTCTTCAATATTTTGGGGCATTTCTCCTGCTAATAATTTGGCAGCAAAAACCGCTTTTTTAGACATGGTTTCAATGATATAGCCCCACTCTTCATCGCTAAAAGAATTAAGGGAAAGCGAAACTGTATAAGGTTCGACCTCACTACCTTGCACCTTGGCTAATACTTTTGCACCTTTGAATTCAATGCTGAGAACGTTACCTTGGCGTGCATAGTTTCTGGCGCGTTCTAATCTTTTTTTAAAGCGGTAGGAATCGAGTAATTCTAGCCATCTTTGTGACCACCATTCCCGGCTTGATTGTAATGTTGTGTTTGTCATAAATCATTAGTTATTAGTTAAATATTTTATTATTTAATTTGTAAAAACATCAATTCTATATCAAAATATTGACTATTAAATTTATATGCAATCTTTTCTAAACCATATGGTTGAAAATTCAAAGATAGATAAAGTTGTTTTGCTGACATATTATTTGATACTACATCAATTAATAAAATTTCTATATCATTAATAGTTTTAGCTATTTCAATTAATTCATTCAGTAGTAACTTACCTATGCCTTTACCTCGATATTCTGGTTTAACATACATACTACGAATGTATGCTTTATGTCTCACTTTTATTCTTGATTCTTGATGAAATGCCACTATTCCAATTAACTCTTTATCCTTCTCGTAACCCAATATGAAGTTATTGTTATCTACTGGTATCCTTTCCCTAAAATTATCTATTGTCTTAATGGCTTCTTCCTGATACATTGTGCCAAACGAATCAGGATTGTTATATAAAGCCTCCAATCTCAGCTTCCTATAATTTTCTGCATCATACTTGGTTAATTTTTTAATTTTCATGGCATCAAATATAAATATCAAACAATTTACTATAGTAGTCGAATCACAGTAGATAATGCGGTGATATTCAGCTACCATTTAAATAAATTATTTTCTTCAACGATTGCTTAGGAGTTTATGTTATCTCACATTCAAGCTTAGTCGGATTAGGATTGTGGTTGGTCTTCCGCTTTTATTCTGTATCTTCTTCAATAACTGCATTGCGGTCTAAGATTAGTAGGTTACGGAGTTGGTCTGTATCTATTTCAGTTAACCATTGTTCACCAGCACCAACTACTTGTTCTGCTAGTTGTTTTTTACTTTCAATCATGTCATGAATTTTTTCTTCTAACGTACCAGTGCAAACGAATTTATGTACTTGCACATTGCGAGTTTGACCAATGCGAAATACTCGGTCTGTGGCTTGATTTTCTACGGCGGGATTCCACCATCTATCAAAGTGGAAAACGTGATTTGCCCTGGTTAAGTTTAACCCTACACCACCAGCTTTGAGCGACAAAATCATAATTGGTGGACCTTGGGGGTCGTGTTGGAAACGGTCGATCATTTCTTCGCGTTGCTTTTTGGTGGTACTACCATATAAAAAGAATATTTCGCGTCCGAGTTGCTTTTCTAGGTGGGGTTTGAGTAATTTACCCCATTCGGCAAATTGGGTGAAGATTAACGCGCGATCGCCTTCGGCTAAAGCTATTTCTAACATCTCTTCTAGCCGTTGTAATTTGGCTGAATTATGTTGTGCTAAGTTCGCTTCTTTTAAATACTGGGATGGATGATTACAGATTTGTTTTAGTTTAACTAATAAACCTAAAATCATCCCCCGACGTTGCAATCCTTCAGCAGAGTCAATATCTGATAAAGATGCTTCTACTACTTGTTGATAAAGTGCGGCTTGTTCCGTTGTTAAGCCACAAAATACCGTCATTTCTTGTTTTTCTGGTAAGTCTTGAATAATATCACGGTCAGTTTTAAGACGACGCAAAATAAAAGGTTGAACCAAAGAACGTAATTGATTTAATGAAGCAGCATCTCCATACTTTTCAATTGGCATAGCAAATCTACGCTGAAAAAATTGCCGATTGCCTAAATAACCAGGATTGAGAAAATCTAAAATAGACCACAACTCTTGAAGTCTATTTTCTACTGGTGTCCCCGTTAAAGCTATGCGAAATGTTGCTTCTAATTGTCTGATAGCCTGTGACTGTTTAGCTTCAGAATTTTTTACATTTTGAGCTTCATCTAGCACAATTATCTGCCAATCTATACCCTGCAATGATTTAAGATCCCGGTGAATTAGTGAATAACTAGTAATAACTAAATCATGTTTTTTTACGGCTTCGTTAAATGTCTTACCTTTAGGACGTTTATCACCGTGGTACTCTAAAACTTTGAGTGTGGGGGCAAATTTTTTAACCTCCCGTTCCCAGTTACCTAAAACAGAAGTAGGACAAACTAATAAAGTTGGTTTTTCTAATACATCCTGTTCTTTCAGGTGTAAAAGAAAGGCAATAAATTGTACAGTGTTGTGACAGATAATATTATTCGCCACAAAATTGTGATATTTGCTCACTTCAAAGTCATAAACCCACCCTGTGTAATCAATATCTTCAATACTGGCAATTTTGCAATAAAATACCTGTTGCTCCAGTAGATGATGTAAATGATGCTTGGTTAAGTTCAAATATTCTAAATCTAAACCTTCGTAGGCTGCTAGTGTTTGGGATGTCCATTTAGAAGGTTTAAGTTGTTGATATTGTTGTTGAAATTCGCCACTAATAATCTGATTAATTGCAACCAACACTTTCTGCAAACTATCTTGAGAAAATTGTTGTGAACCATTAATGTAAACAGTATTGTGCATTCCGAAGTTTCGCAGAGGTAAACCTGTATTTTTGATGATTTGAGCAACAATATCACTAGCAGGAATACCTTCAACATTGGTATTACTAAGCTTCTGACAAATTTCCTCTAGCTTCGGCTGCTTTTCTGCGTTACCAAAACTTATTTCTTGTAAGAATCTCCGGGCAGAATTACCACCAATTACACCTATGTAGTAAGTACGGAAAATTCGCTTACCATTTGTAGCGCATTTTCGTTTTTGTGAGATGCGTAACCAAATACCAAACCGCCGTAGTAATGTAGATAGTTGCTCAATTAATAAAGGTGAAGCGGTGGAAATTTCGATACTTCGCATATTTGCCATGACAGCTGATTCAGCATCAAAATAGTGACGCAGAAATATACGTACACTATTTAAATCAGCCTGCATGATCAAGGGAGGAATCGATTTTTCTGCTGACAGTTTACCCCAAGCATAACCTTGCACTGCTAAAAATCGGCGATAGGCTTGACTGTTAACTCGCAGACAAGCTGTTTTGTGGGAGGGACTAATAATACTGGGATGATTAATTTTAAGATTGTAGCGATCGCCTAAACGCTGAAAAGTTTCACGCAAATCTTCTAATACTGTGGTGTCTTTTTGAGATATCTTCAAAGCCCCTTTATCTAGCAGTTCATAACCTTCAGCAATTTGCCAAGCCAGGAACTTGACTAAATCCGGGTCTTGTGGTTTTCCATTCCACAGCATTTTGGCTGGAACACAAACATAATCACCTACCTGTAAGTTATTTGTCCAGCCATGATTAGTCAGCAACTTGTGACTATGAGTAATAGTCACACTGCTACCGTCTTGGAGTGTAATTTTCCTTAATTTCTCCCGTACTTGTTGCCGATACAAATATCTAATAGGGGCTTGGACAATTTCGCCAGTCTCTTCATTGATAGAATTAATCAACAATTCTTCAGTGGGTTCTGTCCAAAATCCTTCCCCGTCAAATTTTGTTTCTCCTGCATGAGTTGCCCAAATTGACTCAGCTGTGTGTAAGAGTCCATTAACATTAACTAATGTATCAGGTGCTACGCATTTACCGAGTCCCATATCGTCGGCGAGACACGCGCCTAAACCCCAACGTTCTAGAAAAGCTAGCCAAGCAGCACCTCTTTCTTGATAAGGCCGCAACTGTCCGCGAAAGTTTTTCGGTATGGGTAAAGGTGCAACTGCTTGATTATTAGTTAAAGCCCCAATTAATTCTTCTAAAGCCCCAGATGCTTCAAAGCTGACTACTGGTAATTTTTCAATCACCTGGGTATCTCCTGTACTCAGGCGTAAAGCATCTTCTAAAGACAAAGACATTTGGTCTTTGCGAGATACAAAAAAGGTTTGGGCTGTCTTAATATCTTGGGGACGCAATTCCACCCATTCGCCGTTAATTTCTACTAAAGGACTATTTAAAGCCACCAAGCGATCAAATTCTGCTTTAGAAATAGTTTGTCCGCCAATAGCTAATTGCCATTGAAAATTTAGCAAACTCTGTAATCCTAAACGCCCTTGTTTTTTCTTGGAAGTTTCGGCAGAAATTTTTAACCCCAAGCGGTTCGCCCAGCCTTCACGGTTTGCCAAACTAGGCGGTAAAATCACACCTAAACCGCTATCTTCAAACCGCCACGCCACGGATTTAATAAACTCATAGGCTTGCATAGGGGTAAGTCGACAAGATTGGGGACATTCAGCATCTAAACTGGGTGCAAGCAATGGATATAATCGAGAAGCTAAACCCAAACCCCGCAATAATGTTTCTTGCGGTTGGTCAATGGTGCGATTTTGATAAACTAATTGCTCAACTGGATGATGCCAAATCGTTGCTGTATCTACTAAAAATTCGGGATGATCAGCCGCTTGCAAAAAATATGCCAGTTTCCAATCAGTTTCTTCATTTTCAGGCGATCGCAACTCAAAACAAGCACGAAATTGATTTTTGCTGGCTAATTGGTATTGTAGCGGCATCGTCCAAGCTTTCAGTGCTGCTTCTAGTCTCTCTATACCAATAACATCTGCATTCACTACATTAGATCCACCAGTTAAAGACTGCAACCACTGACGCACCGCCAATGGTAAAGATGCCATTACCCTGGGTTCAACCAGAGTTTGAGTCCCCACCATCTCCCGCACTTGGGCATCTATCACACTATTGAGAAACGCCAAAATTAAGTCTTGCGGCTGACTGGGAAAATCAACGTACATTGGTGACTGACTAAATTCTCCCCCAGTCCCCAGTCCCCCGTAAGTCCGACAAACCAAGGGCATTTTCGTCGCCAACTTTTCTAAGCGAGTTCCATCTATGGCACTATCTAGAAGGACTTGCCATTTTGCGTCAAAATTCTCATTAGCTTGTCTTTGGATAATTGGTAAAAACTTAGATCGTGAAATTAAATCTAAACTCCAACGGGCAACCTGTGACCAAAAGCGTAAATCTCCACCTAAAAATGTATCTTCCCCATTGACAATATTTAAGGGTAAAGAAGTGAGAAATTTGATAGCCTGTATGGGGTTGAGACAAAAACCTTCGATTCGCCAAGGTTGTAAGTATTTTTGAGAGTCTATCTCAGATGCCAACGCACCAGAATGTAAGGGAGACATCAATGCTGTCTCGTCTTTAGTTATTTCTAAAATATAAGTTGGTAAATTAACTTTTTGAGAATGAATCGGTAAATTTATCTTTTTAGAACTTGCGACCTTGGTAGATGGCTTTTTTTCTAGTTGAGTGATGAAGTCTGCAATGCTAATATTTTCAGCAGATAGCCACTCACCTAACTCAACTGCTGTCATCGCCAAGGGATTTAGTGCTAATTCACTCAAGTTCACATTAACTCGTGGCGATCGCCACGTTTCACCCCAAATAAATAAACAGTTTTCCTGCCCTTTTAATAACCAACTACCGTGTAGAATTGCCATTTGTTAACTACTCAGACTTTAATCAAAATAAAATTATTAAGTATTGCTTGTTTAATGAGAACTATATTTGTTTTGATATCTTTATGGTCATGAAATTTAAATATTGTAAAATACTTATAATTTTATAAAAGTAAATAATATTGATATATCAATTAAAATTTTTCATAGTCAAAATATTAGACCTCTGGCAAAAGTCGGAAAATGTGTCATTCTGAATGAAATGTAGAATCTTTGAGATGTTTCGCTTTGCTCAACATGACAGCTTAAGCATTTATGCAAGAGGTCTATTGATTTAGCTATTTTTTAGATGGTAGCGTGATTTTCGCCACTCTGTATTAGGAACTAGGAAAGATAGTACAATCAGGCAAGAGCCAAAAGTCTAAATCACCCATAAATCACCCTGATTTCTAAGCTTTTCCAGGATTTTAGATAGTGAGTTAATTTACGCCGTGCTGTACTAGTACCCAGTCCCCAGCCTTTCAATGAGTGGATTTGCAATTTTAGATTATTCAATCCAAAATCTCAAATCTCAAATTCCCAGTCCCCAGTCCCCAGTACCTAATCCGCAATCCCTTGATATCATTGTAAGCACTCAACGAGTGGCAAAACTAGCTGATGAACAGATGGTGGATGCGCTGAGTGTGTATCGTGCTTGGCGTTGAGGAACTTGTTGCTCTTTGTATGTAACAGAAGTCAGCCATAGGGCATAAATGTTAGGATTGCCACAGTGAGAGAATAAAGAAAGAGAAGGAAAAAAAGCTGAATGGCAGAATTTGAGAAGTCAATATCCTTCGATGGAAGGGATATTCGACTGAAAGTAGGCCTACTAGCACCGCAAGCTGGTGGGTCTGTGTTGATAGAATCAGGGGATACAGTTGTTTTAGTAACAGCTACGCGATCAACAGCCAGAGAGGGCATTGATTTCCTTCCCCTAACAGTAGATTACGAAGAAAGACTATACGCAGCTGGGAGAATACCTGGTGGGATCATGCGCCGGGAAGGTCGTCCACCAGAAAAAGCCACTCTCACCAGTCGTTTAATTGACCGTCCCTTGCGTCCTTTGTTCCCTTCATGGTTGCGGGATGACTTGCAAGTTGTGGCATTTACAATGTCAATGGATGAGCTAGTACCACCGGACGTATTGGCGGTGACAGGCGCTTCGATCGCAACTCTGATTGCCCAAATTCCCTTTAACGGGCCAATGGCAGCAGTACGAGTAGGCTTAGTAGGTGATGACTTTATCATCAACCCCACCTATGCAGAAATCGAAGCTGGAGATTTGGATTTGATAGTAGCTGGTTCACCACATGGCATAATCATGGTGGAAGCAGGTGCTAATCAATTGCCAGAGCGAGATATTATTGAAGCGATTGATTTTGGCTACGAAGCTGTGCGCGATTTAATCAAGGCGCAGCAAGATTTAGTAGCAGAAATGGGTTTAGAAATTGTCCAAGAAGCAAAACCAGAGGTAGATCAAACTCTGGCAAATTATATCCGCGATCGCGCTAGCGACGAAATTAAGAAAATTCTGGCTCAATTTAATTTGGCTAAACCCGAACGCGATACCGCGTTGGATGCCGTTAAAGACAATATTGCCACAGCGATCGCCGCACTCTCAGAAGACGACCCAATCCGCCTTGCTGCTACTGCCAATAGCAAAGCCTTGGGTAACACTTTTAAAGACATCACTAAGCACTTCATGCGCCGTCAAATCGTCGAAGATAACGTGCGTGTTGATGGACGCAAACTCGATGAAGTCCGTCCTGTGTCTTGTCAAGTGGATGTCTTACCGAAGCGCGTCCACGGTAGCGGGCTATTTAACCGAGGACTAACTCAGGTATTATCCGCTTGTACCCTCGGTACTCCAGGAGATGCTCAAAACCTCAACGACGACCTGCAAACAGACCAATCCAAACGCTACCTGCATCATTACAATTTCCCGCCGTTCTCAGTGGGAGAAACCAAACCTTTACGCGCCCCAGGTAGACGAGAAATCGGTCACGGTGCTTTGGCAGAAAGAGCCATTTTACCTGTACTACCACCGAAAGAACAATTCCCCTACGTGATTCGTATCGTTTCAGAGGTGTTATCTTCTAACGGTTCTACCTCAATGGGTTCTGTGTGCGGTTCTACTCTGGCCTTAATGGATGCTGGTGTACCCATTCTCAAACCAGTCAGTGGTGCGGCTATGGGTTTGATCAAAGAAGGAGATGAAGTCCGAGTCCTGACAGATATTCAAGGCATTGAAGACTTCTTGGGAGACATGGACTTTAAAGTCGCCGGCACAGATACAGGAATTACCGCCTTGCAAATGGATATGAAAATATCTGGTTTGCCTATGGAAGTTATTGCCCAAGCCATCAACCAAGCCAAAGCCGCCAGGTTGCACATTCTCGATAAAATGTTGCAAGCCATTGACCAACCCCGCCCTGAAACTTCACCTTATGCGCCGCGTCTGTTGACGATTAAGATTGATCCAGACATGATTGGTCTAGTCATTGGCCCTGGTGGTAAAACAATTAAGGGTATCACCGAAGAAACTGGTGCGAAAATTGACATCGAAGATGATGGCACAGTTACTATTTCTGCGGTAGATGAGAATAAAGCCAAGAGGGCGCGTAATATCGTTCAAGGCATGACCCGCAAGTTGAATGAAGGCGATGTCTATGCTGGACGCGTGACTCGGATTATCCCAATTGGTGCTTTTGTGGAATTTCTCCCCGGTAAGGAAGGAATGATCCATATTTCCCAACTGGCTGATTATCGTGTTGGCAAGGTTGAGGATGAAGTAGCTGTAGGTGATGAAGTCGTTGTCAAGGTACGCGAAATTGACAATAAGGGACGGATTAACCTCACACGCTTGGGTATCCACCCCGATCAGGCAGCTGCGGCACGGGAAGCTGCGGCGGTGAATCGTTAATTCGATTGGGATTTTAGATTCTATCTAAAATCCGCGATGCCTTTTAGGTAGGCATCGCCGTAAATTTTTATCACTTATGAAAGAGAAGCCGGACGACTGAAGTCGCGGCTTTAAATTTAAAATTTCACTATGATTCATTAATTCAGTAGCTAACAACGGAAGAAACACTAAAGCTGATGAAATCCCTATTATTAGTGAAAACTGGATTATTCTTAAACGTTTATATTTTCAATTTTCAAGATATATATAGCGATATTAAGCAAAAATACTCATGTTGCCAGTTTGTCGATCGCATCGAAGTTTGGTAAATAAAAGATAGCCTAAATAGTTAGCTTTTGTTCCATACTTAACACCAAGCATTGTGAGTGCTAAACGTTTGCCAGAAACTACCGCCCATGTCAAAATTACCCGCCAATCCTGGCAACACGGCTTCCTAGAAGGTGAAGTGAGTGCAGGGGATTTTGAGTGGCATTTCCAATGGAATTTTCGCCAGGGAGAACTTTCCGTGAAGCCTTCTCAAGGTCGGGCTTTAATCAAAGAACCTCTGGGAAGGTTCTTGGAACAACAAGATTATCAGCTAGAACCAGGCGGAGACTATGCGTTTACGATTCGCGCCAAATTGTAAAAATTTCAGATTAACTGTTAACTGATTCAGTGAGGCGGCTTAAATATCTTTCAATTAAGAGAATAGCCACAATGTCATCTATAGGGCGTGGAGGCTGGCGCATTCCCTGGGGTAGTAGCTTTGTGAGTCCTTTAGGCGGATACATCTGCCAATAGCGATCGCGTGCTTCTAAGGTACTATAACGCTCGTCTACTAATACAATGTTTAATGGCTCGACTAATTCTTGTTGCAATTGCTGTTTCCAGCGTTTGGCTGTGGTTTGGTTACCCATTACCAGCAAGGAAACGGGAAACCTTTGACGTAGGTTATTAATGGTAGCGATCGCCTCACGAGAAAGCACAACTTGATGATAATGCAATTGCCGATCTAATCCCATCATGGCTACACCACATTTATCTTTACCGGGATCAAACCCTAAAATGACTGGTTGTGTTGGGGAAAATTCACTAAAAGTCATAATAAATTTTTATTAAGTACTTAAAACAACTTTGCCGTTTTGAATTGCTAATAGTTTTACTCTCAAAGGCCCAGCCGTGTAAGTGTCTTCTGCTGCTACTGCTTTAATTTCTATGGGTTGCCCGAATTGTCTCAATAGAGCAACAAAGCGAATAAACGTACCATCAATTTGTACACCTTCGACAATACCCGAATTTCTAGCACGAAATTGAGATGCTGAAATTAATAAATCTAATCTTTGCCTTAATTGGTATGAGGTCATAGTTTTAGCATCGGCGGTAGTTGTCGCCAATACCTCACCTTCAGAAAATACTAAGACATTTCTAGCTGTATCGGCGAAAAATTCTATCTGCTGTTCCCCCCTCACATAATTGCCAGCTGAGAAAATTCTCACTACGTATTCTCGACCATCGTTAATTTGTTTGATCAGCTGCTCAACTCTATCTGGAGTTACACGCAGCAGTTGTGTATTAGCAGCAGTTCCAGGTTCAGCTAATTCGATGCTAGCATTGCGATTGGCTTCTTGCAGTAGTTGCACAATTACTTGTTGGGCAGTAGTCGTTTGGTTAACACGCACTACAGCCGCCGCAATAACTTGACCCCGAACTAAAGCCAATTTACCCAAGCGTAAGTCACGATATGACTGGTAATATTTTTCCAGTCTCGCCACTTCCTGTTCTAGATAATCCTGTTGTCTTTCCAATTCTTTGAGTAGAGATTCCCGTTTGGCAATTACCTGTTCTCTTTGGGTAATTTCTAAATTGCGATTTTGGATGAGTTTATCTAGTTGGGCAATTTTTTGATCGCGTTGTTCTATGGCTTGTTGACGGTTAGCCAGTTCGCGATCACGTTGTTCTATGGCTTGTTGACGATTACTCAGTTCCCGATCGCGTTGTTCTATGGCTTGTTGACGGTTAGCTATTTCGCGATCGCGTTCGGCAATTGCTTTTTGGGCTTCTATATACAGCCGTCTACGTTCTGTCTCTAGTTTGGTAACAGCTATCTGTAGTGCTTTCCTTTGATTGTAAACACTTTGGAGTTCAGCTATAGCTTTTTGATACTGGTTTTGGGTGCGCTGGAGTTTAGTTTGGGTTTGAGCTAAATCTTGCTGCGCTGTAAATTTTTCTTTTTTGGTGGTTTCTAATTCCTGATTGGCTTGGTTGCGTTCAGCCTCTACCTGACTTTTTTGATCTTCAGCAACTTTGAGTTGTTCTCGTTTTTGTCGGAGGTCTTTTTGAATATCTTCTAACTCAAATACCCCTTTCCGTAAGCCTTCATCAGCCAAAAACAGAATAGCTAGGGTTGTGGCTGCTGTCAGTACACCACTAAAAATCGTTACCACTACAGCCGTGTTTTTGGGGCGAAGCTTAAAGAGAGAGAGGCGTGCTTTGCCAACTCTTGTGCCGATGCGATCGCCAACAGTGGCAATTACGCCTCCCAAAATTAAAATTGCTGCGATGAGGATGTAGCCGGTTGTCATCTTCAGCTACCGAAATGTTTCCAGATACAGCCTACTACTTTCAGTCATTGTCTGGGGAGGATGGGGGGGTCGGCAATAGCTGAAATTACTCAAGATTTTAGATTTAATGCCAACTATTGAGTGTTATCTAAAGAAATATAACACGCTCCACCGCCCCTGACCCCAATGGATTTTATGTGAACTGTCTGCTGAGAGTCACAGGTTTATGCACAGTAATCTTCTTTTTGTGAATCGAAATCATCTTTTTCTCACGCAGATCCCCTAATAATCTGGTAACTGTCACGCGCGTCGAACCAATTGCTTCTGCGATCGCTTGATGAGATAACTTCAAATCAATTGTGATCCCATCTGCACAAGGAATGCCAAAGTCACGACAGAGAATCAGTAAAAAACTAATCAACCTCGAACCCATGTCTCGGTGCGCTAAGGTTTCAATCATCATCTCTGTTTGCAAAATCCGCGAAGATAAACCCCGCAGCATCAACATTGATAATTCAGGATTTTCCTTGAGTGCTTGCTCTACTTGTTCAATTGGTGCAGACAGCAATTCTACTGGGGTAAATGCCACCGCATGGTAAAACCGATCAGATTTATTGCCCGTCAATAAAGACAGAACGCCAAAAACGCTATTTTCCCGCAATAGTGCAACTGTAATTTCTTCTCCTGCCTCATACACCCTGGAAAGCTTGACTGCGCCTTTCAAAAGAAAATAAACTCGTTCGGCAGGATCGCCAGGAAAAAAGATCGTTTTATTTCGTTCAAACGTTTCGACAACTGGTGGAAAAGCTCCAGTTGCCATCTGGCGAAAAACATTTGCTAGGGCCTTATCTTGTGTCACGATCATCTCCCTTCCCCTACCCAATGCCGGAATAACAAAAAAGTGAAAACTAATTACCTAAGAATACACCTGAAAAATCAATAAAGCACCGTTAACCTTGCTGTACTTTACTATACTTAAACCCATAACTTCATAGTTATTTGTTTATAATGATACCTAATTTCTGCTATTTTTAGCTAGCAGTTCTTGATAGATACTTCTGCTTGCTATAACCATCAGGTTTTTTCTCTAAAAACTTAAGTAATCTTGAGAATTTCTTAAGGAATAATATGTATTTTAAATCAAAAAAACACATTTACTAATTATTATTTTTGCCCATCATGTATAAAACAAATACAAACGTGCCTCAGATTCTAGTATGCTCATGAAGGCAGGAGTCAGGAGGTAGGGTGCAGGAGGCAAGAGGTAAAAGGTAAAAGAAAACAATACCTAATCCGCAGTTCCTTATCCCCAGTCACTAGTCCCCAGCCACCAGTCACCAGTCCCTAGCCTCTATTTTCATAAATCGCTTACATCAAGGGTTTCTATGCTGAATCTGAATGGAAAAAACGCTCTGGTAACGGGTATTGCCAATAACCGCTCTATTGCTTGGGGGATTGCCCAACAACTACACGCGGCAGGAGCGAATCTCGGCATTACCTATCTACCAGATGAAAGGGGCAAAATGGAGAAGAAAGTTGCTGAACTAGTAGAACCTCTCAACCCCAGTTTATTTGTTCCCTGTAATGTCCAAAACGACGAACAGATTCAATCTACCTTTGAGACAATCCGCGACAAGTGGGGACGACTAGATATTCTGATTCATTGTTTGGCCTTTGCTAACAAAGATGATTTAACTGGAGATTTTAGCCAAACTTCTCGTTCTGGCTTTGCTACAGCTTTAGACATTAGTACCTATTCACTTGTGCAGTTAAGTGGTGCAGCCAAACCATTAATGACAGAGGGGGGAAGTATCATTACCCTGACATATTTGGGTGGCGTGAGGGCAATTCCTAACTACAACGTTATGGGTGTGGCTAAGGCAGGATTAGAAGCTAGTGTGCGTTATTTAGCATCTGAACTCGGCCCTCAAAATATTCGCGTTAATGCCATCTCTGCGGGGCCTATCCGCACCTTAGCATCTAGTGCTGTTGGTGGCATCTTAGATATGATTCACCATGTCGAAGCCGTCGCTCCTTTGCGGCGTACTGTCACCCAAACAGAAGTAGGTAACACGGCGGCTTTCTTGGCTAGCGATTTATCTAGCGGTATCACAGGACAAGTCCTGTACGTGGATTCAGGATACGAAATCATGGGAATGTAATACGATTTGGGAAAGGGGCATATAAATTCAAAATTCAAAATACTCTACGAGAAGCAAGCTACAAAATTCAAAATTGTACTCCTCTGGAGAAGCAAGCTACGCGCTAGCGTCACGCAGTGAATAACTTGTGTCCCCAATCCCCAATCCCCAGCTTTTCAATGAGTGGATTTTAGATTATTCAATCCAAAATCTAAAATCCGTCTTGAAAAGTTTCCTACGGCGGGAAACCCGCCTACAGAACTTTCCGCAAAATCTAAAATTCCTAGTCCCCAGTTCCCAACCTCTATGCAAATCAGCGATTATCCCCAAGTTAATTTCTCCTCATCCTCTCGCGTTGCCTCAGTACATCGCACTACTGGTGAAACTGATGTGCAAGTTACTATCAACCTAGATGGTAGTGGCATTTGCCAAGCTGCCACAGGGATTCCGTTTTTGGATCATATGTTGCATCAAATTTCCTCTCACGGCTTGATTGATTTGGATGTCAAAGCCAAAGGTGACTGGGAGATTGACGACCACCACACTAATGAAGATGTAGGCATTACCCTAGGACAAGCTTTGCATAAGGCATTAGGCGACAGAAAAGGCATTGTCCGCTTTGGTAATTTTTTAGCCCCTTTAGATGAAGCTTTAGTACAGGTTGCGCTAGACTTTTCTGGTCGCCCTCACCTGAGCTATGGTTTAACAATTCCTACCCAACGAGTGGGGACTTATGACACGCAATTGGTGCGAGAATTTTTTGTGGCGTTAGTCAACCACAGCCAAATGACACTCCACATTCGCCAGTTAGATGGAATCAATTCCCACCACATCATCGAAGCGACGTTTAAAGCATTCGCTAGGTCTGTACGCATGGCGGTAGAAGTTGATCCCCGTCGCGCTGGTACTATTCCCAGTTCTAAGGGAGTGCTTTGATTCAGAAAACAGGGGTATAGGGGAGACAACAAAGAATTCTCATAACCCCTAATTCCTCATTCCCAAAATTTGCAACAATTAACACACTTGTAACCGATCGCGGTTATCCTATTGGGTAACTTGTTACCAACGCTGTGTTAATTAAACTCAAATGAAGTCTGTTAAAGACACTGCTGATGCTCAACTAGCTACTATAGATACCCCGCCAGTAGTCATTACTTCTGATTTAAGAAAGGTCTATCGCACTGGCTTTTGGATGAATCAACAGGTTGTCTCCCTCAAAGGCTGTTCTTTAACGGTTTATCAGGGGGAAACTTTTGGTTTACTGGGGCCGAATGGTGCAGGGAAGACAACGCTGTTAAAACTATTGCTGGGAATTATCCGGCCTACGGCTGGCAAAGGTTTATTGTTGGGTCAACCTTTAGGCGATCGCAACGTCAAGCAGAACATTGGCTATTTAAGTGAAAACCCTTACTTGTATGAGTATCTCACAGGCTGGGAGTTTTTGCAGTTAGCCGCCGGATTATTCCAAATTCCCGCTAATGTGCAACGCCAACGCATTCCACACTTACTAGATTTAGTGGGTTTATCAGTAGCTGATGCACGCAAAAAACAGATGCGTCGCTACTCCAAAGGGATGTTACAACGTGTGGGTATGGCGCAGGCATTAATTAACGATCCAGAATTAATATTTCTAGATGAACCGATGTCAGGACTAGATCCCCTCGGACGCTACCGGATGCGGGAAATTATCTTGTCCCTCAAAGCCGCCGGCAAGACGATTTTTTTTAACAGCCATATTCTCAGTGAAGTCGAACAAATTTGCGATCGCATCGCTATTCTTTCTCAAGGCGAATTAATCTGTATCGGTTCTCTAGGAGAACTATTAGGCAGAGATGAAACATATCATGTCAAAGGTGAAGGCGGTGATTTGTCAATCCTCAAAAAATGGCTACCGAGTATAGTATTTGAGCCTGATGGTTCTTGGCATGGGACACTACAAGCCGATTACTATGACTTTCTAGGTAGTTTGCGCTTGATGGGTGGAAAAGTTATTTCGATACATCTATCTCGTCAATCATTAGAGGAGTTTTTTATCCAACAGATCAGTCAAATAAATCATGTCGTTAAATAGTACATAACAGCGAACTTTAAGATACCATCTTCAATAGCTAAAAATCCGAGAAATCAAGGTTTATTATTTTGCTTGCTTGTAATAATATGCTTTATGTTTATTTTCCAGGGTCATGGAAATATATAACTTTAGATAGGTTTACAAATTACTAATTAAAAATATGATATTTGTCACTTTGTTCTGCATTTATTGACACAATAATAACTGCCAATATGCACTAATAATGTTGCTTAATCATGAGAAATGTTAGTGTTTTTTGCTACTTTTTTTTAAACTACATCAAATAGGGTAACGCTATAAATGAACTATAGTATTTCCATCAGTTATTCTTGCAGCTAAGTTTACTAAAAATTCAAAAATATTTTCCGGGAAAGATAGCTTTTTCAGGAAAATAAGATTGTCGGGAAACCTAAATACTTAAGTATAGTCAAGATTAAAATGTTTAGACAATACTTTACCACTTGTAGTCTCAGAGTCTAAGGTAAATATGGTTAACATAGGTTCGCTGAAATTTTTCACCCAGCCAGCTGTGGGTGCAGCTTTATTAACAGCTGCTCATCTCATTCTGCCTTCTGCCAGTTTAGCTCAGGGACAATCAGTATCTCCTAATTCACAAACAATACCTGCAACTAGAGCGCAAGTAGTTCCTAATTCCCAACCCGTATCTCCGCAAATACAACAACCAAATACAAATTATCTATTAGGCGGCGGAGACCTAATCCGTGTAAATGTCTTTGAAGTACCCGAATATACGGGTGAATACCAAATTCCTCCAGGTGGAGCTATTAACCTACCTTTAATTGGTAGTGTTTCTGTTCAGGGTTTCACCACTGAACAAGCTGCTGATATCATCACCGAAAAATACCGGAAGTTTCTGAAACGTCCGCAGATTTCTATCAATCTTTTATCCCCCCGTCCTATTAATATTCTGGTTGCCGGAGAAGTCACTCGTCCAGGTGCTTACACTTTGAGTTTGGCAGGAGGTGCCGGTAACAATCCTGGAGTACAATACCCAACTGTATTAGCTGCATTGACTACAGCTCAAGGCGTTACTTTGGCAGCAGATGTCACCCAAGTTCAGCTCAAGCGTAAAACAACAGGTGCTGGTGAGCAACTTGTGACTCTCAATCTCAAGCAACTCATTGAAACAGGCGATACAGCCCAAGATATTACCTTAAGGGATGGTGATGTCATAGTTGTACCAACAGCAACTTCCTTTAATATTGCAGGCGCTCGCAATCTATTTGCTGCTAACTTTGCAGCTAGCCAAACTGCACCGCGCACAGTCGCAGTAATTGGTGAAGTATATCGTCCAGGTTCTTATCTTGTCTCGGCAGGTTCAACAGATGCACAAAATGCTGGAGCAGCTGGCTCTGGTCTGCCTAATCTGACACGAGCAATTCAATTAGCTGGTGGAATTACATCCCAAGCAGATATTCGTAATATCAAGCTACGCCGACCTACAAGAACAGGTACAGAACAAACTGTAGATATCAATCTTTGGCAACTTTTGCAGGGTGGCGATGTCAATCAAGACGTGATTGTCCAAGATGGAGATACGATTGTGATTCCCACAGCCACCGAGATTACTCCAGCAGAAGCTACTCAATTAGCTACCACTACTTTATCTCCAGCCAGAATTCAAGTTGGTGTAGTCGGTGAAGTTAAACGAGCCGGTGCGGTAGAATTACAACCTAATAGCTCTTTGAACCAAGCAATACTAGCAGCTGGTGGGTTCAATGATGCTAGAGCGCGTAAGGGTACTGTAGAGTTGATTCGCCTCAACGCTAATGGTTCAGTTACTAAGCGTGATGTAAAAGTTGATTTCAACCAAGGAATTAACGAGGAAACTAATCCCATTCTCCGCAACAATGATGTTGTCGTAGTTAACCGCTCTGGTATAGCTCAAGCTGGTGATGGTCTCAACATCGTAGCTGGGCCTCTAGGTATTATCGTTAATCTTTTCAGATTGTTCGGGTTTTAAGTTTATATATCTAGGTTTTGTTAAATTTAGGGGTAGGATGGGTTGAACAAAATCAAACCCATCCTACCTTTTTGACTTTCATCAGAGTCATAAAAGAGGAGTAGAAAAGCAAACTCTGGAGAGGGCTTGTTTAAATTTGCCTAACTTAAGTTATTTTAGTTACAAACTCAAAACATTAGACTTAAATATAAAACATGGTATTACCATGTCCTTTAAACTAAAATCTCCTTAAAAGCTAATAGGAGCATATATGGAGCCAATTATTGCTGTAGTCTTAGCACTTATAGCTTATGCCTTAGGATCTGCCAAAATTATCAACGAAGGGAATGCCGCCTTAGTAGAACGCTTGGGAAGGAAACATCGCACACTGACGCCAGGGTTGAACTTTGTAGTACCTCTGGTGGATCAAGTTGTGATGGAAGATACTACGCGAGAACAGTACATAGATATCAAACCACAAAATGTCATCACTAAAGATAATATCTACTTAGAAGTTGATGCTGTATTGTTCTGGAAAATAAAAAATATTGAGAAAAGCTTTTATGAGATTGAAGACTTGCAAGGTTCACTCACACAGCTAGCCACAACTACACTCCGAGAAATTATTGCCCAGAACACTGTAGAAGAGACTAATGTGACAAGAGCAGAGATGGATAAAGCCATCTTAGACCAGTTGAATAACACTACAGCCGATTGGGGAGTTGAGATTATCCGATTAGATATTCAAAGAATTACACCACCGGAGAGTGTACGCAAGTCAATGGAAGAGGAGCGAGCGGCGGAAATCAAAAAACGGGCATTAATTACTGAAGCAGAAGCCGAGAGGCAAGCTGCCATTAAGAAAGCAGAAGGAACTATGACTTCCATCCAGATAATTGCTGAAGGGTTACGTAGCAATCCTGAAACTAAAGAAATTTTGCGTTATTTAGTAGCGCAAGATTATATAAATGCTAGCTATAGGCTGGGAGAAAGTCCAAATGCCAAAGTTGTGTTTGTAGATCCTGGCAAATCAGGCGAATTAATGAAAGAAATGGTTGCTGAAACAGTTAACACTGAGGGTAATGGTAAAAATATTGAACATGGTTAAGTCTGTGTGAACATAGAGCTTGGGGACTGTACCTGAAAGATTTTGATTGATTCCCTCATTCTGTGGTTCTTGATAGCAGCTGCACAAGACGGCGCACCAACTGCTAAGAATTAAAGAAACACCTCTTTTTCTCCCATCCTGTCCCCTCTTAACTATCCCCTCTGTTCTTCGCTCGAAAGATGGCATCAGCAACTAGAGATACATCGCGCATTTCTTGAATATCATGAACTCGGAGGATCTCTGCACCATTCAAGATAGCCGCACAACACGCTGCGGCCGTTCCCCAAACTCTGGCTTGCGGATCTGGTTGATTTAAAATCCGACCGATAAAACTTTTGCGGGATACCCCCACTAAGATAGGACAATTAAGCGATCGCAATAAACCCAAGCGGCGCAGAATTTCTAGATTTTGCTCATAGTTCTTAGCAAAACCAATACCGGGGTCAATAATGATTTTTTCGCGATTGATGCCCAAATCTGTAGCTATTGTGATCTGTTGAGTTAAAAAACTAGAAATTTCTTCTACAACATCCTGATAATCAGTCATTTGTTGCATCGTCTGGGGTGTCCCTCGGATGTGCATCAACACAATTGGTACACCTAAACTAGCTACTGTGGGCAACATTTCGTGATCAAATGTGCCGCCAGAAATATCATTAATAATATCTGCCCCAGCTTCAACAGAAGCTTTAGCGACAGCAGCCCTAGTTGTATCTACGGATATAGGTACAGAAATGTTTGACCGTAATACCTGTAATACTGGCAGTACCCGATTTAGTTCTGCTTCTGGGCTGATTTGCTGTGCGCCGGGTCTAGTTGATTGACCTCCCACATCAATGATATCAGCACCAGCCGCCACCAAAGCCTCCGCCTGGGATAGAGCCGCCGCAGGAGTATTAAATTTACCACCATCACTAAAACTATCAGGTGTCACATTCAAGACACCCATTAAATAAGTACGCTGTCCCCACTCGAAACAGCGATCGCGTATTACTAACTTGCTACACATATAAAATTAGTCAATAGTCAATAGTCAATCGTGATTTAAACACAGACTAATGACTATGGACTATTGACGCTGCAAAGGGGTTAATGATAGTTGACAATGCGGGCAAAACTGGCAGGTTCTAAACTTGCTCCGCCGACAAGTACACCATCGATTTCTGGTTGCGCCATAATCTCATCGATGTTATTTGGCTTCACTGAACCACCATATTGAATTGGGACATCAGGATTTTTTAACTCGCTGCGAATCAAGCCAATGACTCGATTAGCTTCTGTCGCTTCGCAAGTGTCGCCAGTACCAATTGCCCAAATCGGTTCGTAAGCAATCACCAAAGTTTCCTGATCAACATCAACTAAGTCTTTTTCGAGTTGGCTAATAATCAGTGATTCAGTTTCCCCAGCGTCTCGTTGTTGTTTGGTTTCACCTACACAAAGAATGGGGGTTAAACCATATTTTTGGGCAGCTTTCAGGCGTAAATTCACGGTTTCGTCCGTTTCACCAAAGAATTGCCGCCTTTCACTGTGACCGACAATCACATAACGTACACCAAGTTCTACCAACATGGGGCCTGAAATTTCACCAGTGTACGCCCCACTTTCCTCCCAGTGGACATTTTGTGCTCCCAGTTGTACAAGGCTACCATGTAAACTCTTGGACAAAACGCTCAGGTCAGTGAAAGGAGGACATAAGACCACTTCCCGCCCTGGAGGCGTTTCTTGTAAGGACGGCAGAAACCCTGTTAAAAACTCTTGTGATTCTGCCTGGATTTTAAACATTTTCCAGTTACCGGCAATAACGATTTTCCGCACAGGTGATTTAGTCAAGTTCTTAACGCTACTAGATGCACTTTTCACTCTACTACTTTTTCGGATCAACCGATGCAATGGTTCAAGATTGCGGTGATGAGATAGTACAAGGTGAGTTAGGCGGGGTGACTTGATTGTGATAATAGGTTAGAGGTTCAATTCATCAAATAGCGATCGCGAATAAGTATATGGTGGATCTCCAATCACGGATGGATATCACACAGATATCTTTGTGGGGTAAAAAGGGCTTTCCAAAGGTTAAGAAAAACTACCGTGCAGTGGAATATAAAACCTCTGGATGGAAACTTTCACCAAATCAGGAAAGCCATCACATTTTCAGGCAAAAAGTGTATACAGACTCTGACATACTCCCACACTGATGCAAGCATACAGTGTGGGTTTCTAAGCCATTCCCTACGCGAACGGAGACACTGAGCTTTGTTTTAAGCTTACAGAAACAGACTCTTAGCTAGCAATACTTCTAGGCACACCTTCTAAAGCTTCATTTTCAGTTTCAAAAATTTCAAACACTGTATCCATCATTGTCACTTCAAATACAAGTTTTGCCTCTGGATGAACATTGCAAATACGGAAACTGCCCTTGACTTTATCCGCATCACGCATACCAGCGACCAAAGATGTAAGACCTGAGCTATCGATAAAATTTACTTGGCCAAGATTCACCACCACATGACGGCTGAGTTTAGAAATACATTCCTGTAACTTCAGGCGAAATTGCCAAGCTGTGGTGATATCTAAGCGACCTGCTGGGGTCAAGATAATAACTGTATTACCATCTTGAGTTGTATAAGTTGTTTGTTCTATTTGAATCACTAAGCCCCCTGTGGCACTCATCTTAAAATTTACTGTGGCTAAGTTATACCAATTCGTAATTCTTAAGGGCTGCGCCCCGCTACGCTTTAAGCGCAGCTATGCCGCAGGCTTTACGTCAATCGTAACAGCCTAGAGCTTCGCGTAGCGTCCCGTAGCGAAGGCTTTCGCCTACGTAATTAAAGAAGGTAAGATCAAACCTGGGTTTCCAGAGTTGTATCTGTTGCCTTTTCTTGGTGAATTGGTACTAGTCCTGGAATTGATGAATCACATATCAGTCTGATAAACAATGATACTACTCTAGAAAAAGTAGTAAATTATTTAACCCACCAACTACAGGACTATCTAGTGCTGAAACTTGAATTTAACAAGATACAGCTAAATTTGTCACCTTTTTTTGTACTAGGTGCTTACTTTTAGTAGTTTAACTCACCAAATCTGTGCTGAGTAACCCGTGAAAAGTACTTAGTCCACGAGACAAAATTATTTTGACTTCATTATTGATGAGTTGAGAATTACGCAAGGCAAGTAACTATTCCACAGGGTTAAAACAATTCGCAACGATGCTTTGCCTCGCTACGTTGGCGTAGCCTCTGTCTACGACACGCTTCGCATACCCTTCGGGGTTCGCGGTAGCGTTGCGTAGCTTGCTTTGCTACACAACGCTAACACAGGGAACGTAGAGAAGATGGCAATTCGCAATGGGCTTCTGTCAGAGTTGCGATAGCGAAGATTCCGCTCCGCTAACAGCACTTTCAACTCAGCATTTTTCATTTGGTTGCCAGTTGATCCAATCTTGGGGTTTGAGAAATGTCTTATACAATTCTGCTTCAGGGGTATTAGGTTCTGGTTGATAACCGTATTCCCAACGCACCAAAGGTGGTAAAGACATCAAAATCGATTCTGTACGTCCATTGGTTTGTAAGCCAAAGATTGTGCCTCGGTCGTAAACTAAGTTAAATTCGACGTATCTACCCCGACGGTAGAGTTGAAAATTGCGTTCGCGATCGCCATATTCTATCCCATGACGACGTTCAACGATGGGTACATAAGCGGGTAAAAATGCTCTACCAGAACCTTGAATAAAACCAAACAAATCTTCCCAATTGCGTTGTGCTGGTACTCCTACTTGGTTACTGTAGTCGGCTGCATTCCCTTTGGGATTAGGGCCACGATACAAAACTCCTTGGCCATCTTGGTAATCAAAAAATAACCCACCTATACCTCTGTTTTCGTCTCGATGCTTGAGGTAAAAATATTCGTCACACCAGCGTTTAAAGACTGGGTAATACTCTGGGTGATGTTGATCACAAGCCTGCTTTAATGTGTTGTGGAAGTGGGCAGCATCTTCCGCAAAGGGATAATAGGGTGTTAAGTCAGCACCACCACCAAACCACCACACAGGGCCGGCTTCAAAATAGCGGTAATTGAGGTGAACAGTTGGTACATAAGGGTTACGGGGATGTAACACCAGGGATGTACCAGTAGCATAAAAGCCATGTCCTTCTGCTTCTGGACGCTGGGCTAAAATTGAAGGAGGCAGATGAGAACCCCAAACTTCAGAAAAATTTACACCTGCTTGTTCAAATATTGCACCATCACGCAGTACACGCGATCGCCCGCCACCACCCTCCGGACGTTCCCAACTATCTTCCTGAAACGTACCCACGCCATCCAGTGCTGCTAGTGCTTGTGTAATTTCATCTTGTAACTGTTTCATAAAATGACTGACACGTGCCTTAGCATCAGTCACTGGTAAAGACGGAGATAATTTTGCTTCTACAGTTGGAGTGTGCGAATTAGTTACCATGAGATTCCCGAAACTAAATTATATTTTCCAAAACAGCCACAAATTTTCATTCTAAAAATTTGTGGGCAGCATGAGCCAAAAATGAGACTCAACTTGCCCAAACAGTCTTTTGCTTGTGAAACATTTAATTTACATGATCAATGGGCATGACTAGAATTATTTTCCCTCAAATGCGTATAGGCTTGTATATTGACTAAATTTTTGTTGTACTTCTTGATGGGAACATTCTGGTGCATTAGTCTACAAACATCTTAAGTGCTGAGTGCTGTTAGCGGTAGCGGGGCGTTTAGCCCGTGCTGAGTTTTGAGAGTTAAGTGTTGAGTGCTATTAGTTCAGAGTAGCTGACTATGCCAGAGTTACCAGCAAGCTTGTAGCGAGGAAGATTAGGCAAATGAGAGCTTGGTTATCCAAATTTATCCACCGCAAACACCGTCGGTTTTGCGTTTCTCTGGTACGGACATATCGAGAAATTAGTTCTGCTTCTGTAGACGATCTCTGGCAAAAGGTCGTTGACTTAAGGGATGTTTCCTGGCACCCACTATTAAAAAGTACCAACGTTCCCTATGGATTAGTACCTAAACCCGGATTAATTTACCAAGCAGTAACACGCTTTTCACCAATTCCGATTAGAATTTTTGTGGAGCGAGTCAACCCTAGAGAATTGCTGAGTATTAGAGTTATGGCAATTCCTGGCGTAGAAGAACGAATTACTTACCAAGTAGAATCAACGGTTTGTGGCACTTGTTTATCTTATTCCGTCACCTTAAGAGGCTGGTTATCGCCACTTATTTGGTCGTTTTCACGTCCCTACGCGGATCGTGTGGCACGTTCTCTAGTGGAAGCTGTAGAAAAAGCAGCATTGCAAGCAGTATCAGGACAGAAAAAGCAAATTAAGGGGATTGGGGACTGAGAAGAGGCTGGGGTTGAGAGGGTTAGGGAAGTAGAGAAGACAAGGTAGACGTTTTTAGCCCAATACCCAATGCCCAATTCCTAATCTTTAATCACTAAAGAAAGTTAAGATTCTATTAGGTGATAATAAAAGTTTTTTAAATTTTGTTACGCCGATCGCAAAGAACACACTAAGCAATTACTGCTTTAGATTTCTTCATTTTGAATTTTGTAGCTTGCTTTTCGTAGAGTATTTTTAATTTTGAATTGTTATGTACGATGTCCTTGATGCTCAATCTGTTTTAGAAGTGTTGCGGCCAGTGCAAGATCCAGAACTACGAAAGAGTCTCGTAGAACTGAACATGATTCGCAACGTCAAAATCGAAGGTGGTAAGGTGAGCTTCACTTTGGTTTTAACCACACCCGCCTGTCCCCTAAGAGAATTTATTGTTGAAGACTGTGAAAAAGCAGTCAAAAAGCTGCCTGGTGTAACAAATGTCAGTGTAGATGTAACAGCAGAAACACCCCAACAAAAAAGCTTACCTGACCGTAATGGTGTTCCGGGAGTCAAAAATATTATTGCTGTCTCCAGTGGTAAAGGTGGTGTCGGTAAAAGTACGATCGCAGTCAATGTGGCTGTAGCATTGGCACAAACAGGTGCAAAAGTCGGCTTACTAGATGCGGATATCTATGGGCCTAATGACCCCACGATGCTCGGACTAGCCGATGCTCAAATTGTGGTTCGCTCCACAGATAAAGGCGAAGTTTTAGAACCTGCCTTTAATCATGGTGTCAAATTAGTCTCAATGGGCTTTCTGATTGACCGAGATCAGCCGGTGATTTGGCGCGGCCCCATGTTAAATGGAGTCATTCGCCAGTTCCTCTATCAGGTGCAATGGGGCGAATTAGACTATTTAATTGTGGATATGCCTCCAGGAACAGGTGATGCTCAGTTAACCTTAACTCAATCCGTACCAATGTCCGGGGCGGTAATTGTTACCACACCGCAAACTGTAGCACTGTTAGATTCCCGTAAAGGATTGCGGATGTTCCAGCAAATGAATGTGCCTGTATTGGGAATAATAGAAAACATGAGTTATTTTATTCCTCCCGATATGCCAGATAAACAGTACGATATCTTTGGCTCTGGTGGTGGTTCTAAAACCGCGGCCGAATTAGGAGTACCCTTGTTAGGCTGTGTCCCACTAGAAATTGCAACTAGAGTGGGTGGTGACAATGGCATACCGATAGTTATTGCTGATCCAGATTCAGTCTCAGCCAAAGCCCTAAAAGCGATCGCATTAACTATTGCTGGTAAAGTATCAGTTGCGGCTTTGACATAGTAAATTTTAATTTTGGTCTGATTCCTAGGCCATAACCTAGGAATACAGAGTTATTAATAGTCAATGGGAATTGGGTATTGGGCATGATTTAATTTCTCCATTGCCTATCTTCCTTACACCCTTACTCCCTACTCCCTATTTTCACAAAATAATTAAACCTCATACCTAAACGTTAAACTCACACAATGTTATTGAAACGTTCGCTCCCCAAAATTCGCTGGAAGTATTGGGTTAAGCCTTGGCAGCAAGTAGATTGGCTTTTATTTTTATTACCTGTTGGTGTCAGCATCTTTGGTGGACTGATGATCCTCAGTACCGAACTTAAGCAACCTGTTACAGACTGGTGGTGGCACTGGCTAGTTGCTGGTATTGGTACTTTAATAGCTGTGTTTATCGCCCGGTTTCGTTATGAAAACTTACTCCAGTGGCATTGGATAACATACGCACTCACTAACGTCAGTCTAATTGCAGTGATGATTGCCGGTACTAGTGCCAAAGGCGCACAACGATGGATCACCGTTGCTGGTTTTAATATCCAACCCTCAGAATTCGCCAAAATAGGGATAATCATTACATTAGCAGCTTTATTACACAAAACTACGGCGGCTACTCTACCCAACTTTTGCCGGGCTTTGGCATTTACTTCCCTACCCTGGTTATTAGTATTTACTCAACCTGATTTGGCAACATCACTAGTATTTGGATCAATAGTTTTAGGGATGTTGTATTGGGCTAATGCCAATCCGGGTTGGTTAATCTTGCTGATTTCTCCTGTAGTCGCAGCGATTTTATTTGGTATATCTTGGCCATTATCACAACCCCTAATAGTTTTTCACGAAATATCCTTGGGTCTTTTAGGTTTAATTTGGTCATTTGCGATGGGGATTATCGGTTGGCAAACTCTTCCTTGGCGGCGGTTTGGTATTAGTGGTATTGGTGCTTGGTCACTCAATATGCTAGGTGGTGAACTGGGGGTCTTCGCCTGGAATAATATTTTGAAAGAATATCAAAAAGACCGCCTGACAACCTTTCTACGCCCTGGACAGGATATATTAGGCGCAGGATATCATCAACATCAATCGCGCATTGCTATTGGTGCAGGTGAGATGTGGGGTTGGGGTTTGTTCAAAGGGCCAATGACACAACTGAATTTCGTCCCTGAACAGCATACAGATTTCATTTTCTCGGCGGTGGGTGAAGAATTTGGTTTTGTGGGATGTTTAGTGGTGTTATTTGTCTTCTGTTTGATTTGCTGGCGATTACTGCACGTCGCTCAAACAGCCAAAGATAATTTTGGTTCGTTGTTAGCGATCGGTGTTTTATCAATGATTGTGTTTCAGTTGATAGTAAATGTAGGTATGACCGTGGGTTTAGCACCTGTAGCGGGTATACCCCTCCCGTGGATGAGTTACGGTCGTTCTGCTATGCTGACTAATTTTATCGCTTTAGGAATAGTAGAATCGGTAGCAAATTTTCGCCAACAGCAGAAGTATTATTTTTGAGTTAATTGTCAATAGCCACTAGTTGAAACACCTAAATGTGAACTATTAGCTCTGGACTATGAACTAATCACAAGTATTAAGCTAGTAAAAGGAAATAACTGAGGAAATAGGTCATGATATTACCTGGAGCAACTGTTCGTGTCAAAAATCCCGCAGATACTTACTATCGCTATGAAGGATTAGTACAGCGTGTAAGTGATGGTAGAGTAGCTGTGTTGTTTGAAGGCGGTAACTGGGATAAAATTATTACCTTTCGCCTATCAGAACTCGAACAAGTAGAAATCACGACTGGCAAGAAAAAAGGAAAATAAATTAGTTAATAGTTATGAGTCAATAGTCATGAGTCATTATGAAAAGACTATTGACTCAGAACTCCCCACTCAGAACTCCCCACTCAGAACTCAGAACTCAGCACCGGCTAAACGCCGCGCTACCGCTAACACAACTCAGCACTCAGCACTCAGCACTCAGCACTCAGCACTCAGATGCGTCTTCCTCTACCACAGTTTGACACAGGCGATCGCCACCCTAACCACATAGCGGAGGTGATTGAAACTACTTCTACTGAATTTTTAGCACAGTGTTTAGAACCGGAAGACTTGAGCTTCCCATCTATGCCACCTTTTGGTAGTTGGGTACGGGCTGTGGATGAGGAGACAGGTAATCAAGTCTACGCTGTAGTGTATTATGCAACTACAATGCCTGTGGATTCTGTACACCGAGCAGTGGCTTTAGGTTTATCATTGCAAGATTTGCGTGAGGAACAACCCCAGATATTTGCCATGCTCAAAACAGAATTTCGGGCGGCGATCGTGGGATTTGAGAAGCCTTCCCCAATTTCAGGTGCTAACCAAAGAGTTTATCAGTATCTACCACCCCGTCCCCCCCAAATTCATCAAGCTGTTTATCGGTGTGAACCAGAATTAATAGTTAAGTTCACAGAAGAAATAGATTTTTTACGGACTTTACTGGCAATTAATGGCGCACCAGTGGAAGCTTTAACTGCTGCGGCGATTCGGGAGGTTTACCAGCTACGCAAAGCTGATCGTGAATGGCTAATTAAAGCCGGACGCACCCTTAGTGTACTGCTCAAAGACGATTACGATCGCCTAAGGTTCATTTTGAGCCAGATCCACCCATAGGCAGTTAGTTATAAAACAATTGCCTAGATAATCTAAGTTTCCAGTATGTTGATTTTTTAGGTGGCTTTTACTATTGTTGACGACTTTGGAAAATTACTAAAAGGTAATCATAGCTTCATCATTGCCCCCTCAACTCTTACCTATGGAACAAGCATTACCAGTTCTTGCTCTAGAAGCAACTACCCAAGTTCTGGGACAAGAACCGATTGTTCCCTTTGCTATTTTGCTGGTAGTCATCTTAGTCATACCCATCCTATTTGAGCGTCTGAAATTACCAGGACTATTTGGTTTAGTTTTCTCTGGATTAGTTCTTGGCCCATCAGGTTGGGATCTATTTCAAACCGAGTCATTGATGATTAATCTGCTAGCAGATATTGGTTTGGTTTATTTAATGTTTGTGGCAGGTTTAGAAGTAGAAATCGAGCAGTGGCGAAGGCAGAGGAAACGCGCATTAGGCTTTGGCTGCTTTACCTTCAGTGTGCCGTTTTTTCTAGGAACTTTTATAGGGAAAATTCTCAATTTTAACTGGCAAAATTCAATATTAATTGGCTCTCTATTTGCTTCTCATACTCTTTTAGCATATCCTCTGATCCGTCGCCTGGGTGTAATAAGTAATGAAGCTGTCACCACCACAATTGCAGCTACAGCTTTTACTGATGTTGGCGCACTTCTAATATTGGCCCTTTGTGTTGCCATATCACAGGCTGGAGTGTTTAGTTTAGCTAAAATATTCAGCTTATTGGGCTGCTTACTTGTTTACACAATTGTTATTTTGGTAGGCTTTGATTGGGCAGGTAAAGAATTTTTTCGCCGTTCAGGAGATGATGAAGGTAATAAGTTTTTGTTTGTGTTGTTGGCTGCCTTTTTAGCTGTGATGGGAACTCAATTTATTGGGGTAGAAAAAATTGTTGGCGCATTTTTAGCTGGTTTAGCAGTCAACGAAGTTGTCGGCGAAGGGCCAGTTAAAGAAAAAATAGTATTTATTGGTAATGTTTTATTTATCCCGATTTTTTTTGTTAATCTTGGGTTACTTATTGAACTGCCGAGTTTAATCAAGAATCCGGTTATATTCAAGTTATCTATTTTAGTTATTATCGGTTTGCTGGCTGGTAAATTTATTGCAGCTTGGTTAGCAAAACTTATATATCACTATAATTGGCAAGAAATGATCACAATGTGGTCATTATCAATCCCGCAGGTGGGTACAACATTAGCTGCAACGTTTGTAGGATATCGGGCTGGACTGTTACCACCAGAGTTTTTAAGTAGCTTTGTCATCTTGATGTTAGTAACATCTATTTTGGGGCCATGGATTACTAGTCGCACGGCTGTAGGTTTAACCCCTCAACCTGTCACCACCACAGTAGCTGTAACTTTGCCACCACAGCCACCAGAAGCACCCCGCACCCATACTTTTACGATAGTTGTACCTATTTATAATCCTCATACTCAGCAGTATTTGGTGGAAATGGCGGCATTATTAGCACGTCAGGCAAAAGGTAGAATTATTCCATTAGCGATCGCGACATCTGCGGCTCAGATGGATGCACCACAATTAGAATCTTCTCTGCAAAGAAGTGAGCATTTATTAGCAAAAGCCACAACCCAAAGTCAAGCTTTAGGTATAGAAGCAGAACCATTGCTGAGAATTGATGATGCCTTCGCACCCGGAATTAGCAGAGCCGCCCGTGAGCAAAAAGCCAATTTAATTGTCATGGGTTGGGGTAAACGCACAGGGTTAAGAGCGCGGTTATTTGGCAATGTTATTGATGGTGTACTTTGGGCATCTCACTGTCCGGTAGCAGTGACAAGGCTTGTAGATTCACCCCGCAAAATTCAACGCATCTTAGTACCATTAGAAAATCTTATTACCCCTGCATTACAGCCTGTGCAGTTTGCTCAGATGCTAGCAGAAGCTAATCAAGCCCAGGTGACAGTGTTGAATGTATGCGATCGCCGCACCAGTTCCAGCAAAATCGCAGCTCGGCGATCGCAACTTTCCCAGTTAGTATCTCAGTTATTTTTGGCAAATCCACCAGAAATTCAAATTATTGCTCATGAAAATTCTGCCCATGCTATCTTGCAAGCAACAAGACTATACGACTTAGTAGTGTTACCGTTTATACGTAATCGTACTAGTCCTAGTGGATTAGCTATTAGTGATGTAACAACTCAGCTAGTCAGACAAATCACCTGCTCAATTGTCATGTTGGGAGAACCGCAGCACCTACCAACAGGAATCACTGTGCCAATTCAAAATTCAAAATACTCCTCCGGAGTTCGCGGTAGCGTTGCGTAGCAAAGCAAGCTACAAAATTCAAAATTGAGAAAGTTCAGATGTCACAAGGGTTTCTGAGGAAAGGATCTGTTTTGGAATTTTAATCAATAGTCATAGGTTATTGGGCATTGGGTTTTTTCCTTCCTTTCCTGCTTTCCCCCTTTCCTCTTTTCTCCC
>NZ_JAYGGZ010000070.1:0-29044 GCF_034931465.1 Anabaena sp. UHCC 0399
GAGGTAACACCGCCCCCAGTTTTAGTTCATACGCCACAGCATAAGCCAAAGATGTTTTTCCTGTTCCCGGTTTCCCTGTTATTAACAAAGGTCGTCTTAAATAAAGGGCTGCATTGACCATATTAATAACAGTATTTTTATCATTACTTTTAACGGTGTGGATACGGAAACTTTTACCCCGTTGTTCGTTCCTCTTATCCACCTCCAAATCCTTAGAAAATTTCTGCCAGCGTTGCTCAATTTCGTTCACTAATTCATCATCTGCACCCAGAAATTTACGCCAACTGGGAGGCGGGGGAAGTTGATTAATATTATCGTGTGGTTCACTATTACCTTGAAAAATTTTCCAATCAGTCATTTTATTGATTTCAACTCCCTGTTATTGTCCTGGTGTAGTTAATTGCAGTATGACATTAGGTGTAAGACGATGAGGATCTTCCCAAAGCAGTGCTAAATGAAAACCTAAATGTTCCTCCGTTTGAGCATCAGCTTCTTCTCTTGTCTGTCTAACTGATTCACACAAATGACATAATGGTCTAAAGCTTAAGACTTCATCTATTGCTGTCACCTGATCAAAATTAGGAATATCAATATTACATCTTGTCCAGATAGCAATGGGTGTTGTTGAGATTAAGATAGCTTTAAATAAATCCTTGGTTTTGGCTTTGGGAAGAGCGCAAGTTACTTTTAGCCCTATTTTGTTCTGTAAATTATTTTTTAATGATTTCCAGTTAAAACTCTCCATTTCTTTTAGATGTTCAAATAATTCTTGAACCGCTTCATTGTGTAAAACAGCTTTAACTCTGTCCCAATACTTATACCAATCAGATAAATAAGAATCTAAATAATCAAGATTTAAACGTTCTATCGATCGCAGTCGAATTGGGTATTTAATTCCCAAGGTTATTTCCTCTAAGATTGGGTCAGAAATTTTCCAACGGTCTACTTCTGTACCAATCAAATCACTTGGTAAGAATACCTCAATAGTTAGCTGATATTGTTTACCTCTAAGTACTCGAAGGCTTTTTTTTAAAAATTTGTTGAGTTGTTGTGGTATTTCATTAAATTTGCATAATATTCCTAATTGTTGTTCATCCTTATCTAATAGCGATATAAATTTAGAGAGGTCGTTTACTGGTAAGGAATCATCAATAATTAACCAAGCATTCATTAAAAATTGCTCATTATCATCATCACAACGCTCAAGAGTAGCAATTAAATAAGATTCCAGTTGCCCTTTTGGATTAGACGAAAAAACCGTAGGTGGTTTATTCTTATCGCCTGAATGCTTTTTTGCTGCTAATTCTTCAGCTAAAGCACTTAAGTTTTCACGAATCTCTTGAGAAATATTTTTATCTTGGCTTAACTGCTTTACAAACTCCAATGATTTTCTAAATTCCTCAATTACCTTTAATATTTGTGTGATGTCGTTTCCCTCTAAATTCCACACACTAGCATCAGGAGGTAAAGCGTCTTGATACGCTTGTTGAATACTTTCTTGAGGAATACCAGAAAAATATGATTTATTTAATAAACTTTGAGAATCATTGCCAAGATTACTATCTTTAGCCAGTAGTTGAATAAATGTACAGTTTTCGTAAATATTACGTTTATCAATATCTCTTGCGGCTGCATCACCACCCTGAGTATTTTGATGGATACCACTTGCTTCTTGAATAGCTTTAACTAAGGCTGCCATCGCTTCCTTATCACACTGTAGATAAGTGCGATCGCCTATGTGTATATCTTTACCTTCGCCAATATTGACGTTGTACTTACCTAGTTGTGACACAACTTGGCGATCGCCGGACAGAATTTCCTCCTTTAGAATCTTTATATCCTCATCACTTGCTTTTCCCTTTTCAATCCGATTAAAAATTTCCTGAAGGTGTTGATTAAGCGTCATTTATTACCTTTATATAACTAGCTCGTAAAAAACTGCTTTAACGAAACTTTTCATCACAGTTACCCATTCATAAATTTATCGATATAGCTTTTGATGTTATCACTTTCAGTATGCTGGTACTTTACTATACGCTCTAGTATAGTGTTTAACTCTTCACGGAATGTCATTAGTTTTAATTTAAACAGTAAATTCTCGTATAGCAATAGGGTATTTCATTCAAAAAATCTAGTCAATGCGTAAGTTCTATAACTATTGCAAAAACTATTTTTAATCAATTGCTCTAGTTGTTTGATTGTCAACAACTTACCAATTGCGTTCTCTGAAATTTTCTACACCTTCCTCACTTTCAATATTTATTTGAAGAGATTGAATAATCTGTCTAGCGAATAATTTGACATGAATATTATCATCTGTTAACCAAGGTGATATTTCTTCAATACGTTGCTTATAAAAGTTAGATGTCGGCCCGACAACTACACCAGGAGTAAAGATGATAGCAGAATAAATATATGATGTTACATCTTCATTTTGTGTATGCAGAATAATCTCTCGGCTTAAATTATAAAACTCTTGTCCGGAGTTGAACTCACGAATAATTTTGGCTACGGCTTTTAATTTATCAATATCTCCAGCATCAATCCATTCCATTAAAACTTTATATAGCTCACCTGCTAAATTCAGAGAAAGTGCTTGCAACAAAGTTGGAGCTTCTAAACTTAGTAAGAATTCATCTTCTTCCAGCATCCAATTTCTAACGCGGCGTAGAATATCAGGATACTCTGGTTTTGATTGTATATGGTCAAAAGCTGAGGAAAAAGGTTTGGGGAATGCTTCGTAAAAATTGCCAACGGAATACTGGTTGGGTTTAGCCTTAATTCGACGTTCTATAAAATCTATCAACTGCATTGGAGCAATATCACCAAGACGCTTTAAGCATTCTTCAGCGTCATAATCTAAGCGAGAAAGCCGCTCGAAATTAGAGATAATCTCTACCAAGTCTTGTGTGTCATTAAATATAACAGCATACTCATTGTTGCTACCAATTTGCCATGATACTGTCTCGGCTACATGGCGCAAAATATCTTCATTACCACGAGCAGCTAAAGTCTTTAAAAGTTCTACAACTAAATCTGAATTATATGGTGCGAGTTGCTGTAAGCTCCAAAATATTGCCGGATCTAGTACAGGAGATTCTTTTGCTACGAGTTGTCTAAGAATATGCCATTCTTCTTCTAGCTGAGGTTGACTCCAATCAATGTAGCGATAACTAATGGCGATCGCTACCCAAAGAACGGTATCATCTTGTTCAATCCATGACCTTACGTATGTTCTAGCTAATTCTTGGTTGCTCAAACGCATTCCTGCTATAACGAAACCGAGATGGTGTTTTAGACTGTTAGTGTTAGTTATTACTTTGTCTATAAAACTTTGAGCTATTTCAGTCTGTGTTTGTCCAAGTATCCTCAGTAAATCATTGAGTCCAAAGGTGTTATTTTTGCCGATGCTTAAAGTTTGAGTAGCGATAGTTTCCAATTCTTGGATAGATTTCTCTAGGTTTAATGTTGAAATGGATTGAACATATTCATTAATCTTTTGTTGTTGTTGCTCTTGTGCTTGTTGCCATTTTGTTTCTGAGTGCTGCACATCAAACTGTTGTAAATGACTTTGATTTCCTTCATCATCTAATCTATATCTACCAACAAGAATTCGGTACAGTTGATAACCTTTATGGTCTTTCAAGTTTTGCTGTAAAATATCTAGTTCTGCTGACTGATATTTATGAAATTTTTTCGCTTGATTTGACCATTCGGCTAGTTTGTCTAAAATAGGTAATTCTGCATTTTTTAGAACAGATTTTGAGAAGAAATCGGCTGTTTTTGCACAATCATAAGATAATTGATTTTTAGTTTCAGTAGAAACCTGATCTCTTGAGCTTAAGTAAGGTGTTGCTCCACTGCACAAAATTTGAATAATTTGCAGTCTAGTAGGTAAATCTTGTGCTTGCTGATATATTTTGTATAGTATTTTTAAAGAACCTTCACGAATCTGCTTTAAGTTATCAGATATCTCTAAATCACCAAGATAAATAACAATACTACCTGCCTGAATTGGATTTATTTCTGCACTATGAAAGTCTATTTTTAACATACACTGGAGTAAAGACAAGCTCAGAGGCAGATTAATGATAAAGTTTTCTTGTAACCAGTTTGAGATAAATTCAATTAATATAAGTTGCACTTTATAAGACTTATTTCTCTTAAATTCTGCAATTTTAATTAGTGCTTTTATTGCTTTATCTCGAACTAACCAATATTCTTGTGCCTCTGGTCTATATATGGCGAGTTTATGTAAATAGATAATAGCATCACGTAATCCACCTTGATATATAGTGCGTTCTAGAAGTTCAACAGCAGTCCTTAACACCCATTCATGACTAACTTGGAAACATCCCCAAAATTCGTCAGGAATATTTTGTGGTGGTAGTTCAGGTGCATCAACAATCAAAGCGACGATAGATATAACATCTTCTGCTCTCAAATATGCTACATCTTTTAGCCAGTTTAAGAGATTGAAGCGAACACAATTGCCTTCGTGTTGTACTAATCGTCTAAATTCATTTAATTTATAAGTTAGTAATGAACCCGCTTCGGAGGATTCTCCTTTAATTTCAGCCTCAGCCAAATTTCTGAGAATTTCTTTTGGTTTCAAATTAAAGAATGGTTCGATAATTAGCTTTTGATAATCTGCTCGTCTAGTTTGTTGAGCAAAAAATTGGGTAATTAAAATGTGGTCAGCTAAAACTTCAGAAGAAAGTTTTATGGTTTTCCAGTATTTTTCTACAATGCCTGCTTCTATTAAACGAGTTATTATTCTTGGTGCATCAATCGGAGAAATACCAGTCACCTCGTAAATCTTCGCCTGTAATTCCTCTTCACTAAGGTTGATGCTGCCAAGAGCAGCTAGTATTTGCAGATAGCGAATGTAAAATTGACGATCGCCGTCGTTCACTTCAGCTAAATCTTTAATGATTTCATCTAGGTAATTCGTTAGTATCTGTTCACGAGAGAGATTTCCTAATGTTCTTCCTTGCTGAACTAGGCGAGCTGCAATACCCGCAAATAGGGGATTACCTTCAGCAGTTTTAACTATGGCATACCGAACATCTTGTGTAGCAATGTTGTAAGGAGAAGATTCTAGAATTTGGTTGATATCTTGCTGGCTTAGAGCTTGGACATCAATAGTAGCAAGTTGATTATCTAGTAATGTCCCTAACTGATAAAGGATTGAGTCTTTGAAAACGCTACGTGTAGCTAAAATTAGGGTAACTTTACTAGCAAAGTCAGGGTTGACTAGAACTTCACGCAATTGAGATAAAAGATTAAAGCGGTGAGCATCGTCTACAACAATGATGTGCTGATGTTCACGCTCTAGTGATACCAAGTCTGGTTCTATTGACTCGGCTGTATTGCGAACATACCATAGCGATCGCCCTTGAGGAACAATTTCTGGTAATGATAACAGCAGACGTGTTTTACCCAGTCCGCCAGATCCGTGCATCACAATAACCCTCATGCTTCCAGCTAGAATGTTTTTCAATTCTTGGCGGATGCTTTCCCTCCCAACGAACAGTCCTTGGTAATTTGTTAGTGCTTGCTCTACTCTGGCTGCAAATTCATTGTGTGTGAGCAAGCTACGTATGCGGCGAGCCTCAAGAACTTCCTGAAAAACTTGTTGTATAGTTTCGGCACTTGCACCTTTATATATGCGTTGGTGAAACCCACCGAAGGTATCGCCAATTTGGATATCTTGGCCATGTCCAATGTTGACGTTATACTTGCCCAACTGCATGATTTGTGGGTTCTTGCCCACAATTAAAATGTGTCGGAGCAGTAGCAGATCAGCTTCAGTGTGTTTTCCTGCAACAATGCGGTCAAGGATGATAATTGGGTGATCAGATATATTGTTGCTTACCAGTCTGAGCTTAATCACCAAATGGAGCAAACATTTGAGCATATATAAAATTTGACAAAATATGCTCAGTATTATAACTGTTGCAAAAAATTAGTAGCTTACAGGTAATTTAAGAATACCTGCGCCAAAGTTTGATGTTACCGCCTTGGCTACCTGTGAAAAAGTTTTGGCTATCTGAACTAATTGCAAGGCAGTTGATTGAGCTTAGATGAACTTCTAGGAGTGTGTGAAGTAGTTCTTGTGTTTCTAAATCCCAAAATTTGACTACACCGCCTTCACTACCACTGATGAGAGTATGACTATCGGGATAAATTGCTAGACATTTTACTGGGGTTTTTCCTCTGTCTAGTGTGTGGAGTAATTCTATTTTTTTAGCGTAATTTATAGTCCAGATTTTAATGGTTTTATCGGAACTACCAGTGATAAATGTTGGAGAATTAGCAATAAATGTTACTGTATTGATTGAACTTTCATGAGCTTGTGCAAGGGAATAAATTAATTTTCCTGTTGTTAGGTTCCACGTTTTAATTGTGCCTGCTTCACTAGCAGTTACCAGTGTTTGTTTATCTGGGCTAATGCTAATTGCTTTGATGGGGGTTTTTCCTGCGCTTAAGTTGTGAATTATATTTTTAGTAAATAAATCTATTACCTTCAGCGTTCTATCAGAGCCACAGGTAACAACAGTTTGACAATTAGGATTGATGGCAACACAGTTAATTGCGCCTTTATGTAATTTTGTGGGGTTGCCAACTAATTCTCTAGTTGGTAAATTCCAAGTTCTCAATGTGCCTCCCTGACTACCAGCTATAATAGTCTTGCCATCTGTACTAATAGCTAGGGATGTAATAGCACTTTGGCTGGGGGGAGAACTGTAGAGTAATTGCAGAGTTCTCAAGTCCCAAAGCTTGAGTGTTTTGTCATTGCTGCCACTTACTAATGTTTGCCCATTGGGACTAATTGCTAAAGCTTTGATTGCACCTAAATGACCTTTGAAGGTGTGCAAGTATTTCCATTTTTGCAATGATTTATCTGTTCCTCGGCGGGGAAGTGCAAATTCTTCTAATACAGCTTGAATAATTATTTTAATAGTGTCTGCATCAGTGCCTTGGTAAATCTTATCGCCTATGTGAATATCTTGCCCTTGTCCAATGTTGACGTTGTATTTGCCTAACTGCACTACATTTTGGCTGCTACTGGGAGTGAGTGACTGGCGTAAACTTGCAAGATCGGCTGTTGTGAAATTGCCTACTAGGATGCTGTCAATAATAGCAAGGGGGTCATTGGGGCTAGTCATTACCAGTGTCTTCTATGTTGGATTTTCATTTTTCTAGTTCAACCTTTCCCAGCGTAGGAAATGTACCCGTCCTGATGCTTCACCTGCTACGAATGTAACGCCATCAGATGAGACGGCACAGCAGCTAATAGCTCTGTCACCAGTCCAGATGTGCAGGCAATTGCCAGACTTTAAATCCCACAGGCGCAGGGTATTGTCATGGGAAGCGGAAACAGCCTGCCGCCCGTCTGGGGTGATGGCTACGGCTTCGACCGAATTTTCATGCCCTTGGAGGGTGCAACGTAAAAGTCCGCCTGCCTGATGCAAACTCGGAGTCAATGGACGTAACCAGCTAGTTTGCCCTGTATGCTCTAGCATGGTTTTGATCCCCGGCATTTCCTGACTCATCAATCGACCATATAATTGGCTCCAAAATTGTTCAGGGTCTTTTGCTATGGCTTTAAGACTCAGTAAAATTACCTGCTGCACTAAACGTAATTCTTCATCTTCTGGGAATATATCAAAATCAGCAATTAAAGAAGTGACATTAGTTGCTGACAACTTGGCTTGCAACCAGTTAAATTCCAGCAATAGTTGCCGAAATTCATCTCGGCGGTTGGCTTGCAGCAGATGGTAGCCCAACTGCTCAAAAAAGTACCCATCCTTGGGGCCTGTTGCCCAGCCATCGCCACATTTGCCTTGATAAGCTTCCAGCAGTTGCTCATGTAACGCTGGTAGGTCGTTGACTTGCTTTCGCACATAATCAAGCTGGAGGTCATGAAGCGTGAGGGGACCTGATGGTTTATTATCTTGCTGCGCCAGTGAACGATTCACCAGTGTTGTAACAATTTCATCTACATCTAAATCAATCAATCCTTCCGGTTCCCAGAATGTCTGCAAAACTGCTACCGGAATGGGAGTATCTTCGGGAAATACAGCAAAATTTAAGTATCGTTCTTTTATCTCTGGCTCTAAAGCATCGACGCTTACCTGAATTGCCCGAAGCAAGTCTGGATAAGGATAATCCGGGAATTGCTGCTTAATTTTTTCTAAGTCAGCATTCTTTAATCGTTTTAGCAACCCTCCCCAGAGATTGGGCTTACCTTTAGCCATTGCTCCCACCATCGCCAGAGCCAGAGGTAAATTCTTACACTCCTCTGCTACCGCCTTAGCCTCACTCGGAAGAGTTTTTACTGCTTGCTCTGAAGCCTGTGCTAATAATTTTAGTGCTTGCTCATTGGTCAACAAGCCCAACGGATAATTTTGCTTTTGTGAACTCAGCTTTTGAATGATTTCGGCATTACGAGTAGTAATAAGTATATGGCTAGTCTGACCCAAACCTGTAAACGCCTCAGCGTGTTTGAGATCCCAAACATCATCCAAAATCAACAGACAAGCTTTGTCTCTGAGCAAATTACCCAAGAAAATCTTGCCTTCCTGAACATCCTTAAATTGTGTTGGCTCTCCTGTTAACGCCCCTACAATCGAAGCTTGCAGATTGATCAAAGTAGGTGTTTGACCAAGTGTTACCCAGACTATTCCATGATAAAATCGTCGCCTTACTTCTTCATCCCGTGCTAGTTCTGCGGCTAACACCGACTTACCCAGTCCGCCCATTCCCTGCACACCAGCCATCTGGTTTGATTCATCCACCACTAATGCTTTTAATAAGTTAACTTCCTTTGGACGAGGTAAAAAGCTGAGTGGTCGCTGTGGTACGGTAGCACTCAACTCACCCAACCCATCCGCACCCGTGAGGTTAGTGGGAGGCTTCTGATTTGGCTGCGGTAGAACTTCCTGTAAAACTTTCTTCAGTGTTTCAGCATCTGTACCTTGGTAAATGCGATCGCCTAGATGAACATCTCCCCCAGTTATTTGCCCAATGTTGGTGTTGAACTTGCCAGTTTGGGATACTGACTGTACTACACCGTCAGCTAATTTTAGCGATCGCCGTAGCTGCTCAATATCTGCCTCAGTCTGATTACCCTTCAGGATGCGATCAAGAATCTCACTCAGATTATCATGGTTAGCCACACAGGTCTTTCCTTATATTTATTTTTGATTATTTTTGTTTTGAGATGATTCTGAGTGGTAATTATCATCTCCAATTCTAAAATTGCTGGCTTGACCAAAGTTTATATTTTTTTCTCCATTCTGTTTCACATCTTGTATAATTTGAGTCCCGCCTTGTGCCGCAGGTTTTTGGCTAGAATCACTTGCAGCTTTACTACCCTGCACCTGATCTTTCAAACTCTGACGTTTGAATAAATACCCATCCTGTACACGCATAAAGATAACAGGTGTAGCAAAATCACGTTTGCGATAACCCATATCAAGTGCTACTGTACGTCTTCCATTTTGCGCGGCAATATCTACCGGATAATCTTGGGCTAATCGCTCATAAAGTTCGTAAGCAAACTGACTTGCTGTTAAATTAGACACCTCATATTGCATGGCCACGACTACAGGGATATTCTGCTGCACAATTTTAGAAGCAACACCCACAAAAGCTTGTGATGCAGAAGACGTTCCACTTTCACAAGCTTGCAACAACACAATACCTGGGCGATGCCGATTTAATAACTCAGCAAAACCCCCAGCATCTAACCATGATGCTGTGTTAAATACTTTTTTTACTAAAGCAATTTGTCCAACTTCTTCCCCATCTTCATCTTGCAAACGACCATGACCGATAAAGTGGAAAATGTGAGGTTGTTTTTCTAGCAGAGCATCAATAGCATTAGGAGTAGCTGGATTGACAATTGGTAATAATTCGATACGCTCAGATTGCTCTTTTGCTAAGTCATCCAGTACAGATTTTACTGTTTCATACTCAACTGTACCTAAATCTTTTGGGGCTGCGATCGCCAATGCAATTCTTAATCTCTCCCCTGGCTCAAGCTGAATTGGTGGTGCTGGGTTCCATTGAGCGCGGCGGCGGGAAAATACTAAATTAGGATCTGTGCCAATCCAAATTTCACCCAAATTTGCACTCGCAGGTAAACACATAAACTCCCAAGGTAAAGCAGCTAATTCAGGCATTCCTTGTTCGTCAATATCTAATTCTACCCGTAGCAACTGCTTTTCCTGTTGCACTACCTGGAAATGAAAATTCACAAAATCTTGTCGCAGTGTGCTATCAAAAAGAACATCAAACAACGCTTCCCCAAGAGTACGTGTCTGTTTTGAGTTCCTCAGTTCGTTGTTAGCGACAATCTGTAAAAGGTTTTTAATCTCTTCCTGCTTGTCTTTGTAACACAACTCACCTGAAGGTTCACCCTTAGATTCATGCTGAGAATTCCATTTTTGTACCTGCACGCGATCGTTATTGGCTACACGGATGCGATAAGTAAAGTAATTTTTTACAACCATAATACAGAAAATTATTAATTTTAGGTAGATTTTGCATTGTGTGATACTTATTCGTGTAAACTACTTAGGAAGAGTCAGGTTCCATAACTCGGCATCAGCACGAGAAAATTGACTTCCTGCATCATCTTTCCCTAATAATGTCTGAAATCTTCCCGATAGAGCAGATGCAACATCCTCTAGAGCAGCAGTTAACCAGTTCATTTTCGGTTCTGCCCAGACTGTACCACGTAATGTAATTGCCTCTGTTCCCTTCGGTACTTTAAATACAATTGCAAACTTAGCTGTTCCAATTCTCTGTAAATTTTCGTCTTCAATTCGCCAATAACACACAGAATTACCTTCACCATTGGTAATAATTTCTGAATAACCAAGTTCGTATTTATAAGCTGGAATTGCAAGAAACGCCTGTAAATTATCTTTTGTGCCTACATTTGCTTGCAGGTTATCTGGAATTGATGGCAAAAATTGAGCCAACTGAGAGCTATCAAATCCTACACTCCAATCTAGATTACCATTTACTCCCAAATCCATACCCACACCAAAGCTCATAACTGAACGCCACTTATCAGTAGGAAATAAGCTTTGAATAATAGGTTCTTTGCTACCTTTTGGCCCAAAATCAAGCTCACAGGTTAATCGCCAAAATTGTGCGCCCTTTTCAGGGCGTAAATCTATATTAATGGTCATGTAATAAAAATCAAACTGCCCTTGCATCTGTTGTTTGTAGATATCGAGCAGTTCAGTATTACTATTTTTAAATGTTTCCTCTGTCAGCCGAATCAATTTGTCTTTCGGGTTGCCAAAGCTGACTTTTGTTTTAAATAGGCTGTTAATCGCTTCCGCCCCCACACCAAGTTTAGTGCCACCCGCAAGACTCCCTTCCCACTTTTGAACCTCCTCAAAGATTTCGGACAATAGAGCATCCACTTCTTGTGGGTTTGGGGGTGTTAACTCATCAGCCATTTCCACCATCTCCTTTGAATCAGTAATTTTTGTATTATTTCTGTATCTCACATTACAGGAAATGTAAAAATTAGTAAATGTACTTTGAAGCTTATGTCGTTATATAAAGTTAAAATTTAGCTTTTTTAAAGATATTTAAACATTATTGCTGAATAGCGTAAAAAAAATGATACTTATTACTTATAGGTAAAAATTAGTAAAAATTATTTCTAACCTCTTACCGTATCGTATTGATAACTACTCACAGCCACCTGGAGGAAGTTTTGAACAAAGCCAGCAAAGTAGAAGCAATTCTCAACGCATGGTTACAATTCATTGCTTTAGTAGACTTGAACAATGCCAAAATTCCAGGGAATGAGGCTGTGTTGAGTGGTGTAGAGCTAGATGGTAATTATGTAAAAATTAATGAAATTACTTTTTCTAATCTCAGGCAGCAAGTTAGCGAAGAAACTGGTCAGGAAGATAGTATTTGGGTTTTATCCTTTCCTCAGATATCGACTGTCAACCAGGGGAAATCTGAGTATTATCCTTTGTTTAGCTTAGATGTAACATCCATCCTCAAAGGAGAGTATCAAGAGAAGGGATGGAATCTTGACAATTTGGAATTAGTAGAAGCTGGCGACAACTTAGCGAGATTTCTGAAACTGGATGATGAACAGAGAGAGCAATTAAATACCCAAGATGGATTTGCACAGTTTCTCAAAAGTACCTTTGGGCTTGAGTTTGTCACCTATGAAGGCTGGATGAATCAACTACAATTGCATCCATACAATATTGAGCGCAAGCCTTATTTATTCAAGTTTACAGGCAGTAACTTTCATATAAATCTCAAACCTGATTTAAAAAATATTAAGTCCAGTGCAGAAAATTGGTTGAAATCTAAGCATCCAGCCTATGAATATTTATTTGGCAAGCCTCAACTTCCAGCCCAAAAGGTAACATATACAGGCGCTTTCCCAACCCATCCACCAACTGACTCTCAACTGCAAGCGTTAAAACACGCTCAAACTGAACCTATAACAGCAGTTCAAGGGCCTCCAGGTTCTGGTAAAACTACACTGATTCTTCATGTCGTAGCCCAGCAAGTTGTTAAGCGTGCGCTCACATTACTCGAAACTGGGGAAGACATCAATAACTTGACAATTGTTAGCAGTACAGTAAATAAAGCTGTTGAAAATGTTATTGAAAAATTAGATGAATACTTGAAAGAAAAGCCTTTAGAGGATAAGTGTTTTTATCTAAAAGGGGGAAGCAAGAATAATATTAAAGCAGAAGGAGGAGCTAAAGACGCGATCCAATCTGCTATTACTGAATTACTTGAGAAACAAAGCTTTGACGAAAATATATATAATTCCCTAGCAGAAGAAATTAAAACAATAGTAGCCAATTTAAAAACTCAAGAAAATCACTATTTAAACTTACTTCGTCAACGTGATGCGGATGAAATACAGCAACCTCAGCTACAGAGAAAAATTCAACAGCTTGAATTAGAAATAGAGAGTTTGAAGATAACCCAAGTTCAGTCTGAGAGAAAAGTCCAGGAACTAGACCTTTATGAAAAGCTGCCAATAGATGCCTATAAAAAAATTCAGCTTATTTTTGAGAATGCGAGATCACATCTACCAGAAAGTAACACTCCTTGGTGGAAGAGACTTATACTTTGGCTTACTCGCAGTACGGAAGAACAAATTTTGAAAAAAACGGCATCCAAATGTGAAAAGTATATTTTACAAACTATTGATACCCCTTTTCCTGTTAAAAATCCTAAGAATCGCAGTATTCTGATTCAAGAGTTAGGCTATGTTAATACAAGAATCGAACTAGCTAGGGAATTTCAAAATATACGCAATCAATTAAAAGAATGTGTAGAAAAAGCCCAGAAATTCACTAATGAGCTTAATTCGACAATTGCTGAATTAGTAGCCTTAGAAAATAGATTGAAAATAAACTTAAAAGACTTTTATAATTACTTTCATGTTGATTATCATGAAGAACATAAAAGATTATTTGAATTATCGCGTCAATTGCTGAAGCAAGAAGCATTACGAAATAAAGAAGATGTAAAAAAAGCTTTAACTGCATATTCAAATTTTATTATTGCTAGTGAAAGGAATCGTAAAAGTTTTTCTCAAAATTTGGAAAAGTTAAAAGAAAATCTAAAAGCTATAAGTTTAATATTCCCAGTTATTACCAGCACGTTGCTTTCAGTAAAGAATATGCTGCCGTGCGTTACTGACTGTGTTGATAGAATTATTGTAGATGAAGCGGGAATGATACCACAGCATCAGACATTCCCTTTGTTGTTTAGGAGTCGCAAAGCCATTATTGTAGGAGATCCACTTCAGATTGAACCGATTATTAATTTAACTAATCAAAGACGCGACCAATACCGTGATTCAGCCTTTATTGAAAGAGGACTATCTGAACTTGATTATCATCTTTACAGTCCTGAGAAAACAGAACTAGCTACTACCTATCATCGAGCGGCGGGTGCAAGTGGGGAAGATGGTGATGCTGGTCAAGGAATTAAGCTAGTTGAGCATTACCGTTGTCAGCCTAGTATTATTCAATTTTGCGATCGCATCGTAGGATATGGGTTACAAGTAAAGACAAAACCTGCATCATCGCTATTGGCAACAAACCTAGTTGCGTACCACGTCGAGGGAAGTATTCATCAGGATAATTTCAATACAGAAGAGGTGGCTGTAGTCAGTGAAGTAATCAAGCATTTGATTAGTCAAGGTTACTCACCAGAAGATATTGGTGTTATTTCTCCATTTAGCATTCATGCTCAAGCTTTAAAGCGTAGTTTACCAAAACAAAAAGAACTGTCTGGGTTACAAAAAGAAGCAATTGGGACAATTCATCAATTTCAAGGTTCACAGAAGCGGGTAATAATTTTATCTACAAAAGTGTGCAGACCACAAGATAATCGTAGCTGTGATTGGCTCAACTCTAAACCCAATCTGCTCAATGTTGCCGTATCTAGAGCAGAAGAATTATTTATTTTAGTTGGTAATCTTTATAGGTTAGAAAAAGCTCAAGGTTATACCCGTAAACTTGTAGAACATATTCGAGAACATGGCGAAATTTTTGAGTATAAATCTAAAGATGACTTTCCTGAACAGAGGCCAGGAGCTACCCTTGTTCTTGATTGTGACCATTTAGATATTTTAAAAACAGCTATTGATGAAGCTGACGAAGAAATTACGATTGTTACACCTTGGATTCGTGGTTTACATAATAACTCAGAACCAGAGCGGTTTGCTAGAGAGATAGTATCAGCTTTACAAAGAGGGGTAAAGATAGAAATAATTTATGGTTATATGGGTGCTGATGGCATTGATGATAATGACATTAAAGCGGAAACCCATTTGAAAAAATTAGTTCCTCAATATCCAGGTTTAACACTACATCCTTTAGGGAAAGAACAATACAAACGAAGTAAAGGTACGAATCAGAGAATTTTAATTTGTGACTCTAAATTTGCTGTCGTTGGTAGTTGGAATTGGCTTTCTCACCTCTACAGAGATTACTGCATTAAGAATCGTGGCAATACAAAAGCTCAGATTCGGCAAGAAACTAGCATAAAAATTTTAGAATCAACTTTAATCTCAGAAATCAAAAACCAAGTGAAAAAATATTTAAAGGTTTAGGCATTGTCAAGACAACACACTACTCTAAAACTAAATGATTCATTGCGTGTACTGGGATTTTCATAATAGCGAGATGCAGAACGACAATAACTAAAATCATAATCCCAAGCACCACCTCGAAGCATTCTATATTCTGCATTGCCATCTATTTCCCATACACTACCATCTGATGGTGCGTCTTGATAGTCTTCATGTTGATAGTCAGCACACCATTCCCAAACATTACCGTGCATATCATATAAGCCAAAGCTATTAGCAGGAAAAATTCCAACTTCGCTGGTTTGATTCACACGAAAATGTGTTTGTTGTTCCTCATAATAATTCGCTAAATCTCTCGTAATTGTTGCACAAAAATAAAATGGAGATGTTGTATTAGCACGACAAGCATATTCCCATTTAGCTTCACTAGGTAAACGATAAACTCGTCCTGTTTTTTGTGAAAGTCTAGCACAAAATTCTTGTGCTTCATACCAAGAAATACACTCTACAGGTAAGTTATCTCCTTTAAAATATGATGGCTCAGATTCAAGTTCGTATTTGATTTTTGGAAAATTCGCAACCTCTCGCCACTGTGCTTGAGTAATAAGATATTTACCCAGAAAGAATGGTTTAAGAGTAACTAAATGTTGAGGTCGTTCATCCTCAACTGTGCCAGATTCATCTTTAGATGCTCCCATTATAAATGAACCACCAGGTATAGAAACCATTTCTAGTTCAACACCATTGTTCAAATCTTCTACAAAGTATTCTGCTTGTTTAATATAATGTCTAGTAATGTTTCCCTGCTTACCTACTGTTACCGTTTCAAAATCGAAGATTGAAATAGCTGGTAGTTCTGATGTAGGTAAATATTGAGATATTTCTGAATTTGTGCATTCTAGTTTTTCAGTTATCTCATAATCAACTGCTGGTAAATTTTTAGCTAATATGTCAATACTTGTGTTACTAAAAACCTCTTGTAATACTTCCCGCAAAGCTTCCTTGATTATTTCTGGGTTTATGCCGTTGTAAATATCGCCAAATTGATTACCTTTGGCTTGTCCCATGTTGTAATTATATTTGCCTAACTGGAAGACAATTTGATTGACTTGCTGCCTATCTGCATTTAATATTGATGTAAATTTTTGTATGTCATCTGCTTCTACTCCAAGATTCGTTAGTGTACTAATGACATTTGATATATCAGTTTGTAATGCTTCACCTTTAGCAATACGTTCAAAAATGGCAATCAATTCACTGAAATTAGACAACTGAAAACTCCATAGCTTGGTTGAACTTATATAGTAAGTAAGATATTTTTATCAATTTAAAATCAGTATATTTACTTTTAATAAAAAATTAAGTTAGATTTTGTTGATGTATATCTGTGTTATCGAAACATTGCTTTAAACAACAAAATCAAAATGCGATCGCCGTGGTTGATTTTACATCTACTCTATTATCATTAATATTGGGGTATTATTACTATTTCCAAAATGAACACTGTTGACCAGAAGCTCGATTTACGCAACATACCCAGCTACTCAATTTCTGAGTCAGCACGCTATTTGCTGATTCCAGTAGGTACGTTGCGCTCCTGGCTTCATGGTCGTTTTTACCCTACTGGAGAAGGTAAACAATTCTTTAAACCACTGATTGAGCTTCCCAGCCCAGAGATACCACAACTTTCATTCACTAATCTGGTAGAAGCTCATGTACTGCGGGTTATTCGTAAGAATCATCAAATTCGCTTAGATAGAGTACGTACAGCTTTAGACTATATTGACCATCAATTTCAAGTGCCGCATCCTTTGGCTAGGATTGAATTTCAGACAGATGGGGTGGATTTATTCGTTGATTCAGTGGGAAAGCTGATTAATGCTTCAATGGCGGGTCAATTGGCAATGCGGGAAGCACTAAAAAACTTGCTCAGGCGAATTGAACTGGATGAAACTGGAGCAGCAATTAAACTTTTCCCCTTAACACGACTAACTGAAAACTTGACAGAAAAAGAATTTCCTAAAACCTTAGTGATTGACCCTAGAATTTCATTTGGCCGTCCAGTATTAATTGGAACGGGTATTCCAACAGCTATTTTGGCAGAGCGATATAAAGCCGGTGAATCCATAGATGATTTAGCTGACGATTATGGTTGCGATCGCCTCCAGGTTGAAGAAGCGATTCGATGTGAATTATCTCTATCTCAAGCAGCGTGAATAAAGTAGAAAAGCCAACTTTCTTTATTGACAGAGCGTTAGGCAAGAAATATGTTGCGGATGCTTTGCGTAGTTTGGGTGCAAATGTGGAAGTTCATGCAGACCATTTTTTGTCTGATGCACCGGACACAGAATGGTTGCCAGAAGTGAGTCGCAGAGGTTGGTTGATTCTTACAAAGGATGATGAAATTGGGCGTAATTTTCTGGAGCAAATGGCGATCGCCAGTTCCAATGCCAAAGTGTTTGTACTATCTCTGCGAAATTTAACCGGAGAGGAAATGGCAGACATCTTCGTACAGGCTGTTGAGCGAATGGAGAAGTTTGCCCCAAGTAATCAAGCACCATTCATTGCCAAAATCTACAAATATGGCAAAGTCAGAGTTTGGAAAAATCACACCCAACTACTGAAGATTCTGAAAAATCTTAATTGACTATAGGCAGCAAATCGCCATAGACAGACATCCCACCCTCTAACCTGATGTTGTCTAATCACACACAGTGTAAGCATTCCTAGCTCGTTCATCCTTGGTTCAGGTGTTTCAAGTCATTGGGAAAAACCTTATCTATATGTTTTTTGAATTTTTCAATAAATTTATACACGTATAAAATTTTTGTAGCTATAGTAATAATTAAGACATAAATATTACGGTTTTTCTGGCTGTCTACTAATGGATGTAGTAGGTTTATTAAACATCAATGATGATCAACAGGTTGATTTTAGGTGCAATTAGCTTCGGTGTTGGTTTTGGCATCAGTCTAGCTCTAGAAAGGGATGTTAAACGAGCTGCTTTAACAGGACTGATTACAATACCTGCTGCCTCTTTAGGGATTTTGATTACGGATAATCACCGCAGAAAGCAACTCAATGAACACCTCTTACTAGTACAAAGCAGGGTTGCAGCACTTGAAAAACAAGTTGAGAAACTCAAAAAGCAGAAAGCCGCTTTGGAAAAAGCTATTATCGCCAGCCAAGAAAATAAGCAACAGGCAGAAACCTCTTTTGAAAGCCTACAAATTGAGTTAAGTCAACTGCAAGACCTTTTACTCACTCAAGAAAATGAAAAAATAGCTACAGAGCAGGAGTTAGTAGACCTAGAGACACAAAGGCAACAGTTAACAGCAGAATCTCACCATCTGCAAACCAGGAATGAGGAATTAAAACAACAAGAATTAACACTCAACCAATCTTTAGAGGCGATCGCCGCACAAAAGCAACAACTGGAAACAGATTGTAATTCTCTCCAAGCAAGATTAAGCCAGTTACAAGCCAATATTTCAAATCAACAGCACCATCAGCAGGAGCAGACTGACTTAGTAGTACAAAAACATCTGTTAGAGGCAGATATACAAACTCTATATACTCAGATTCATCATCTCCAACAACAGGAAACTGAACTCAATCAATCGCTGGAAAGTCTCATTACTCAAAAGCAGCAAACAAACGAAAGTTTAAACCAGCAGCTTCAAAAACTTAACCAGCTACAAAACCAGATTTCGGAGCAAGAAGATTATCACGCAAAACTCACTGAAAACTTAGATGCTTTAGAAAAGCAAAAACATCAGCTAGAAATTGATTTATCTAACCTCAAACTGCAAATTAACAGTTTAGAAAGTCGGTTAAATGGCTTAAATCAATCTGTTACCAGCCTGACAACGCAGCAGCAGGAAGCACAACTAAATCTTAATAGCTTACAAACCAACCTTATTCAATTGCAGCAGGATAAAGACCAACTACTTCAAGAATTGGCTTCGCTAACTACACGAAAAGAAGCATTGCAAAGGAATTTATCCCAACCTCAGTTAAATCAACCAGCAACAAAAGAAGGTAGCCCAAGTTCAGTTACTTATGCTAAGGCTGAAGGACTACCTAATAAAACTGCTCCTATCAAAGCTCAAATTTCTTCACATCAAAGACAATCTAGAACCAGTGGTGGCACTACCTTTATGAATCCTCGTTATACACAAAATTTATGGGAAGAGCAAATATTGCCGCATTGGTCACATCGCGATCGCCCAGCCGGACGTAGATTTCTGGGTAGCATTCGGATTAAGCGTCAAGCGAGTGAACAACTACTTGATATCGTTGGTCAAAACTTGCAACAGTTAGACAGAGTTACATATGATTCTCTGCAAGGTGAATTTTATGAACTAGAACAAAACTGGTTAAAGGTTTTGACTGTTGCCCTTTCAGAGTATGCTTATTACTATTCGAGTGAGAGATTTTGGCAAGGCTTTTGCGATCGCTTAGATATTAATCATAACCAAGGAGTAGAACATACATTCCGTCGGGTTGTTGATGAAGGAATAAATCTTTTAGGTTTAGTTCGAGCTAAAGGCGGATATAAATATGTCTCAACCTTATGGTTACAAAATGGAGTTCCTGAACAAAATCTGGAGCATTTCGCCCAAGTAGTACAAGAAATCGCTGATGAGTATGGTTGGTGGGAACTGGCACATACCCAACCGGAGGCACTTTCAGAATTACTATTGAATGTTTGTGAAGAGAAACATTCACAGTGGGGTACATTAATTAACTTTCTTAAATCCAGTTGCTCTGAAGATGCAGAAATAGAACCAGTTTCGGGGCAGTTGCTGCAAGGTGTTGCAATAGTAGCACAAGAATTAGAACGGCAGAAAGCTTCCCCTCAAGTTTTAAAAGATGAAGAGCAGCGTGAAGAAATATTAGGTAATTATTATCTGCCACGCAATTTTTTCCTGCGTAACTGGGATGCGCTAACTCAAGTTTTAACACCTAAATCTGGGACTGGTCGGAGTCGAAGTATTATAGCTAGACGTAGTAAACCCCTGCTATTGAGCTTAGATGTTGAAGACTCATTAAATACACAATTGTTGTTACCAGAACAAGTTTTGTGGAAGCCAGAATGGCGAAACCTGAGAGGAAGATACTGTCAAATTCCCCAAGCTAACTGGGAGGATACAATTCCCACTACTGGAGATTTGATTATTCCAGAACTAATAATGGAGATTAATCAAGCATCAGAAAAGTGGAGTTGTCAACTGGTAGATCATAACCGCCAGAATTTGATGGAATGGGATTACAAAGGGATTAATAATCATCTTCCGTGTTTAGTATTTGATGCTTTAACTGGGGAACATTTACCTCTTAACCCCTCTCAGCCAGAGATTACGGCGGTTGAAGAAGTGTACTATTTTACTCCTACAGATATTCAACCGGATTTTACTAATGGTATCGAGGTTTTAGATAGTTATATTCCTTCAAGTATTCGGGGATGGCGAGGTCGCCATATTAGATTAATAGTACTAGAGTCTTCTATTGTGTTAACTATTCCTGAAACTGATCAACCTCAACTGATTAGCTGGAAGCTGGTAAAAGAGAATGAGCCAGTATTAACAGGATTGAAATTAAAAGGAAAAAAATCTATTTATTTAGAACCTCCTATTTTCTGGTATCCACCTATTCATCAAAATCTCGATCTTAATGTATTAATCGAAAATATTACGGGTCGGAATATCATCGATAGGATAATTGAAACTTTATCACCTAGTAATCAATGGATAGACATTAATTTGAGCCAGTGGATTACTTCACCTGGATACTATGAAGCACGCTTCTGGTTTGATGAAAAGCGATGGTCATATCGGTTTGAAGTAAAATCAAAACAGCAATCTTTAGCTATTGCACCATTAAATCAGCTAAGAATTAGCAGTAGTTCTGGTTTTTATGAAACTGATTTGCCTATTCAACATGAAAATTCAGACAAGTTTTGGTCAGAAGTTATCAAAATTGAGGGGATGTGGCCTTTAGAAGAAATTATTTTATTTTTAGTCAACGAATCCGAAAAGGTACAACAGCAAATGCAGGCAGATGTATCAGGTAGTTTAACAATTAATTTATCTACGCTGCATGACTTACTTGCTAATTCTAATTGGTATGCTCTAGATTACCAGCGTTTGGGGCTAGAGGCACGGCGATTAGTGGATATCCACAGTTTACCTCACAATATCAGTTGCACTTGGACAAGCCAGTCCATTTATTTGTCTGGTCTTCACCCTGATAAATTATATTCCCTATCATGCTGGAATTTGCTACTACCAGATTGGGAGCCAATTGAATTAAGAATACCCTTGATCGATCATGATACAACTACTGTCGAAGTTCCTCTCAATCTCCGGGTAGGGATTTATCATATTCAACTTGTTACTTCTCAATTAGTGCCAGAAGAATTAGGTTGGTGGTGCGGTAGCGGTAAAAATGATTTACCTGAGAATATTAGTGAAGATAGAGAAAACTATTGTTATACTGTGTTGGGCAATAGTGAGTCAAAAAAGTCATTTATAGAAGCAGTTAATCAAGCCCATTTGGATTTTGATAGACCAAGATAGTGGTGAATGATTGAATCATATCTGTGAACCCGCCCCTACAACCTCTGGAATCCATCATTGGCGATCGCTTCTCAACTAGGAAAGTGCGTAGGCGTAGCCAGTAGCAGAGATCATCTGATACCAATTCGTAATTCTTCTCAGTAAATTAACTGGCAAGCCAAGATTCCAAAAGCAAAGTTTCTACTTGCTGAATCCGTCGAAAATCATTGTCTGTGGAAACTACAGTGAGATTATAGTGAATTGCTGTGGCTGCAATCCAAAGGTCATTATCTCCAAAACCAAGGGCTTGCAGGTTGAAGTTTCGACGCTGGGCTTTTTCTTTAGGCCCGAAAGCTTTCACCAATTTGCCTTTGAGATTGCCATAAACCTCAGAAATTGAGAAATTGACGGGATAAATATCGATTGTGTCTAAAAATACTCTGACCTGCTGAAGATTGGCGACACTGCGATCGGATTTTGCTGCCATGTATAGGAGTTCTCCACATACTACGACACTGGTAGCAATTCCTGCTTCGCTATGAAGCTGTAGTTGTTGGATCAGGTTAGAATCACCAAAAATGATGCGGCTACAGTGATTGGTATCAAGCAAATACATTAGAACTCTGCTTGGGAACGGGTGTCATAAACAAGCTGAAGGCATTCCTCGAAGTCGTTTCCTTGCCATGTTTTTGCAAACTTGAGTAAATCTTTGGCTTTAGAACCACGCAAAATCGGCTCTCCTTCTGTTTGAGCAATTTCTTGAGATAAAGTCTGAGGTTTCTGTTCTCTGGTTTTGAGATATTCGAGATAATCAAGGGTTTGCTCTAAAATCGAATCTGGTACTGTTTCGATCGCTTCGATGAGTTTTGCTTTGATTGAGGTCATGGTTGGCTTGACTGTTAAATGTCAGGGCTAATATTTTAATTTTGCCTTATCGTCAGTCTAAACGCGGTTTGTAGGGGCGGGTTCACCCAGATCATCATTAATCATTGAGCATATTTGTCAACCCGCCCCTACGGAAAATGGCTATTAGGCTGTTAATACCTGTTTTGCTGCGACTTCCATCAGTTTCTCGCTGCTGTCTCGCCCTTGTTTCAATTTGGCTTCTAGGATATCGCAGAGGGACATCAGGCGATCGCACTTCTCTACAATCCGTTTTTGTTCTGCAAGCGGGGGAAGCGGAATTGGGAATTTTGCAATGTTACCCATACTTAAATTTGCTCTGGCACTATCAACCTGCTTATCGAACATGAAACTGATACAAACAGGACTGTTGAAGAAGTGAAGTATGTAGCGAAGCTCAATAAATTTTTCAGGTGAAATAAATCTTATCAAGCACACTGCCTGGTTTATATTTGCAATATCATCTCTATCAAATATCGCAGTACGACCAATTGATGCGCCTACAATGTTCATTAAAATATCGTTCCGCTTTAGTATTGATCTTGGCTCTATTTCATTAAACTTTGCTTCGACAAATTTAGGTTCAGTTATATTAATTACATAATTTTGAACATTTTCGCTTGTTATAAAAAGTGTGCCAGAGCTATCCTCAACATAATTTATTCCCTGCCATTTGGGAGAAGATCCCTTAGTAATCACTTCAACAAGTGAACCTAATCTAACCCACTCCCAGGTTTTTGGAATTTGATAAGGTAAGTTATTAAAATCAATAGCAGGCAATGAGTCAATTCTTTTAATCTTTTTCTGATTTATTAAATTTTCTTTCTCAGTTTCAACTTTTTTTAATAAAACTGAGGCGGATTCATCATTTGGATCTTGACGCACAAGTTTACCCTGCACAGCTAACTGCAAAATCGCCTGACGTAGTTTAGGAATTGTTTCAGGGATGCTGTAGAGTAAGTCAAAATTATTGCAAATGCGCTGCCAGTGTTGGCGGAACTCTTCGGGATTTTGGGAGGTGAGGAGTTGAGCGATCGCACTCTCATTCATCCTCAAAATGCTCTGTTGCCTTTGCTGCTGGCGTTTTTCGATTTCGTCGCAGGTTGAGAGCAGGCGATCGCACTTTTCTACAATGCGTTTCTGTTCTTCTAGAGGTGCTAGTGGAAAAACCATATTATTGACAACCCCTGCATTAATATTTGGTGCTTTTCTCAAACTAGCAGCAAAATTCATCCACAAAGGTCTAATTAATTTGATATATAAGTGTAAATATTTAGCATTAACATATTTATTAGGATAAATTCCACAAACAGATTGGTTAATAGTTGTTTCTATACCTAATAAACCTGACTTTCCGATAGTTCCAGCACCACCATACAAAGCTACACAAACTGTTCCAACAGGATAGTATTTGAGGTTGCAATCTAAAACTGCCTGCTTGGTAATTTTTTCTTCACAAGTTAATACTGTTTCATTATTTAAATCCGTCGTTTTTACCCAATATTCTGTTCCATTCTCAAAATATTTATGATTCGTTCTATTAGGTGTTGTCCCACTAGAAATTAGAAAAAGTTCACCAATTCTAGCCCACATCCATTCTTTGGGAAGTTCAAAAAGTATTTCATTATGATGAATCGGTTTGAAATCTTTCGGTTCTCTAAAGGTTGTCTCTTCTAGTAAACGCTTTTTCTCAAATTTGATTTCTTTAAAAATATCGTTAACTTTAACATCGCTAATATCACGCTTAGTAAGCTTACCAGAGAATGCTAGCCGCATAATGATTTCCTGCATTTTTACAACTGCATTCGGCGCATCAGTCAATAATTCAAAATTTTGAAAAAACTTATCTACTTTCATTTAAACGGATTCACAATTTGTAATTGACTATCTACTACTAACCCATCCTGCATATCTTCAGAATAGAGAATACTTGCTCCCGCAGCTAAAGCACAAGCAACAATTAAACTATCCCAAAAAGAGAAATTATATCGACTGCGGAGGTTAGAAGCAGATTCAAAAATAGTTAGGTTAAACTCTACCACAGTGCAGCGACGATAAAGCGACTGAATCACAGCTTTAACTTGCTCCTCATTAAAGGCTGCTTTTTTCAGTAAATTGTTAGAAATTTCATTGACAACCTGTGTACTGATAATTATTCCTTCAGCATCTGTAATAGAAATAGCAATATTACGCTTTCTTTCTCTTTCTGCTACTTCTATTTTTTGGTCATCCAACAAGCGATAAAGCCAAACATTTGTATCAACGAATGATGCACCAGATATCATAATTAGCGATTGTAAATTTCTTCCCGGTTGAGGAATCCATCCACCTGCACAGGATTCTGTGTCAATTCATCAATTATGTCTCTTTGTCGAGATGACTTTTTATTTACTAAAACAATTACTTTAATATCATCTCCTTCACTGAGTTCTTGTTTGTACTCATCAGGAATCTGAATTAAACCATTTTGAATCTTTGCTTGAAATTCAACTGAATTTAGCATATTTAATTCCTTTTATATGGAGAATATAAATCAATTCTAACCGCATTTTTTTATCACTCATCTCTCTCCAATGCTTCCATTAATTCAGACTTCAATTTACTCCGCACCTCACCCAACTCAGCCATGAGTTTTTGATGCTCTGCTAACATCTCATCTAAATCTGCGTGTTCTACATCAACTTTGTGAGGATTTTTAATATCTAGGTTGTAATTATTCGCTTTCAAATCAGCAATTGAAACTTGCCAAGCAAATTCATTTTCCTCGCGGTTATCCCACCATTCTTGCTCCGGTGCAAACTCCTCAAAGCAAATCGGCTTAGTTTTCGAGTATGACTTATAACCTGCTGGATAAGGGTGTTCATAATACCAAATCGTTTCTGTCGGTTCACCTTTTGTAAAAAATAGCAGATTAGTTTTAATACCTGTGTAGGGATTAAATACGCCATTTGGTAAACGGACAATTGTATGTAGATTACAATCTTGCAGCAGTTTTTCTTTAATCCGCGTCTTCACACCTTCGCCAAACAGCGTTCCATCTGGTAAAACTATTGCGCCTCTACCGCCTTCTTTGAGTAAATGAGCAATCAGCACCAGAAATAAATCTGCTGTTTCTCTAGTGCGGAAAGTAGCGGGAAAATTATCCTCAATCCCATCTTCTTCCATCCCACCAAATGGCGGATTTGTGATAATTACATCCACCCGTTCGTGAGGACTATAATCGCGCAAAGGACGTGCCAAAGTATTATCATGTTCTGCTGACGGCACATCAATACCATGTAAAATCAGATTCGTCACACAAAGGTTAAAAGGTAACGGCTTTTTCTCAGTTCCGCGAATCGTCCGTTGCAGAATTTCTGGTACATCAGCACTTTGAAAATGTTGGCGAATGTAATCAATCGCTGCTGTTAAAAAGCCACCTGTACCGCAAGCCGGATCAAATACAATTTCCCCTAATTGCGGCTTAATTCTATCGACAATAAACTTTGTTACCGCACGGGGAGTATAATATTCTCCGGCATTTCCCGCACTCTGCAAATCTTTGAGAATTTTCTCGTAAATCTCGCTGAACTGTTTTTTCTGATCTTTTTTATTAAAATCAACTTCATTGAGTTTATTTATTACTTGGCGGATGAGAGTACCATTTTTCATATAGTTGTAGGCATCCTCAAACACCTTACCAATCATCTGCCCACGGGCATCAGTTGCCGTAGTTCTCAGTTCTTTGAGGGTTTTAAATAAAGCATTATCTACAAAATCTAGTAAACCATCTCCAGTGATACCTTCAGAATCTGCTGCCCAATTTCGCCAACGCAAACCTTCAGGAATCGGAGATTTATAATTATCTTCTAACAGTTCATATTCTTCTTCACGGGCATCAAAAACCTTGAGGAATATCATCCAAACTAACTGGTTAATGCGTTGCGCGTCACCATCAACGCCCGCATCTTTCCGCATGATATCTTGAATAGTCTTAATTGTAGTGCTGATTGACATAATTAATTTTGTAGTTTTGTAGCTAGTGTTATAGCTGAGACTACGACACCTTCCGAGATTTGCTGTGCTTTAGTCTCAGCCACAACGCCCCTTGTAATTTTTGCAAGGTAATGCGATGTCTAAGACAAGCAGCTTTAGGTTTACGCATTGTGAATCGATTCAATCACATTGTCAGGCGATACAATGGCATTGCGAATCGATGCAATGCCATTGTCAGGCAATACAATCGCATTGTGACTCGATGCAATGCCATTGTCAGGCAATACAATCGCATTGTGACTCAATACAGTGCCATTGTTAAAGGACTTATCCTTTATAGGGCAGCTATATCCCCAAGCAAGTCGGAGATGTGACCAAACTCACCTAGAAGAGACATCATATCCTATTCAAAGATTTAAGATACTCGATATAATTCTTCTTTGAGAACAGACAAAGCTTGTAAATAAGCTTGCTTACCACCGAAAATACGAATTATCTCTAAGGGAGTGCCTAAATCGCTGATTGGTTGCACCTTTAACACATCTAGACTTTCAATATCTTCAATTCCTTCATCAGCATACTTATCTAACAAAGCATTTAAAACCGTTCTAACTTGTTCACCATAGTTGCTAAAGTAATTACGCTTGCGGACATTGTTTGCTCTTTCCTTCCGTGTTAGTGGCGGTTGGTCAAAGACAACATGACAAATCAAATCTAAAGGGTCAAAATCCTTACCAATCTCTTTCTCTAACGCTTCCAAAGGTACACCCAATTCTTGTAACTCTTGGATAATAGCTTGCTTCTGCTCCGTAGAGTGCCATTTCTTCAAGAAAGCATCTAATGAGGCGTACTCCTGACTAACCGTTTTGCGAGTATAGTCTTTTATCGATTCCGTAATCAGCTTACCGTCCTTGCCGTGGTATTGCTCTCGAATAAAAGCAACCGCCACCTCTTCATCCGCAATTACATACTTATCCCGCTTTTGCTTGCGGGTAATCTCACCATCAATGACTACCTCATCGTCTCCATTATCGGGCGGAACAATTGGGTCAACTGGTTTAGGCTGATAAATTTGTACAGGTTCACCATCAAAATCAGGGTCAGCAAATAAGACCGTCGCTTTTTTAAAGTCCATAATTGTGAAGAACATTTTGCCATAGTCTTCATCAATGCGAGTCCCGCGACCAATAATTTGCTTAAATTTGGTCATTGACAAGATGCGCTGGTCTAAAACAATCAATTTACAGGTTTTAGCATCAACACCTGTCGTCAGCAACTCAGAGGTGGTAACAATTGTGGGATATTTACTTTCGGGGTCAATGAAATTATCCAATTCTGCCTTACCCTGAACATCATCCCCAGTAATTCGCATAATATAGCGGCTACTCTCCGCCATCAAATCAGCATTCTCATTCACCAACGCCACCCGCATCCGTTCTGCGTGGTCAGTCGTCTCACAAAAAATGATAGTTTTGGCAAAGCGATCGCTTGATTTGAGATAATCAGAAATAATCCGTGCAACTAACTCAGTCCGCTTTTCTAAAACCAGAGTTCTATCAAAATCTCGCTGATTAAATACTTGGTCAGGAATTTCTTTACCATATTTATCCCGTTGTCCTGGCTTGGGTTTCCATCCACTCAAGTCTTTATCAAAGTCAATGCGAATAACTTTGTAGGGAGCTAAAAAGCCATCTTCAATCCCTTGTTTGAGCGAATAGGTAAAAATTGAATCGCCAAAATAAAGACTATTAGAAACTTCTTCGGTTTCCCTTGGGGTAGCAGTCAAGCCAATCTGCGTTGCACTGCTAAAATATTCTAAAATATCTCGCCATGCAGAATCCTCAGATGCGCTTCCCCGATGGCACTCATCTATAATAATTAAGTCAAAAAAACCTGCTGAAAACTGCCGATAAATGTTTTTCGCTTCTTCATTTCCCGTTACCGCCTGATACAGACATAGATAAATTTCGTAGGATGTATCTATCTGTCGCTGCTTAATTTTGGTCATTTTTGAGCCAAAGGGTTTAAAGTCATTGACTCTAGTTTGATCAACCAAAATGTTGCGGTCTGCCAAGAACAGGATACGCTTTTTCGCCCCCGACTTCCACAACCGCCAGATAATCTGAAAAGCTGTAAAAGTCTTACCCGTACCCGTCGCCATCACTAACAGAATGCGGTTTTCTCCTTTAGCGATCGCCTCAATTGTCCGATTAATGGCAATCTGTTGATAATAGCGTGGCTGTTTCTTATCAGGACTGGGATAGTAATCTTGAGCAACAATCGGCTGAATCTCCGAGTCAATTCCCTTCCAATCACAATATTTTTGCCATAGTTCCTGCGGTGTCGGAAACTGCTCAAGGCGGATTTCTCGCTCTCGCTGTCCCTCGGTGACTGTACAGTCGCACATCATAAAAGCGTCGCCATTGGAGCTAAAGATGAATGGTACATCAATTAGTTCACCCGTTGTGATCGCCTGTTGCATTCC
>NZ_JAYGGZ010000071.1:0-27634 GCF_034931465.1 Anabaena sp. UHCC 0399
TTATGAGTATTGAAAAAATTGTAGAACAAGCTCTCCAGGATGGTTATCTCACACCAGCAATGGAAGCAGAAGTTGGACGCATCTGTGATAACGCTTCGGAACTCTCGATTGAAGAGTATATGGCGTTGGATAAATTGATGGGGGCATTATTAACTGGTGAGGTAGTGGCAGTACCTCGCAAACAATTCATTAACGTCATGGAAGAATTGGTATTGAGTGAAGCGATCGCCCGCGTAGCGGAAATTGAAGCCACCAGTGAAAGTTCCATAGATGTGGGTGATATCGCCGCCTATGCCCTCAACCGTCTTCCACCCTTATATGCCACCACAGAAGAAGGTGCTAACTACCAGCGTCAACGCGCTAAAGCTGAACTGCAAGAATTAATTTCTCAGCAAGTTCATGAGGCTATCAACCGTAACCTCGACCAACCCAACGAGAACAAAACAATTTTCACTAAAACTACTGGTAACGAGGTATTGGATCGAGTTAGTAGCTTATTGCAAGTCTATGCACCTAGCTTTGAGCAAAAATCTGCAACTTAAATTAATAGTCAATAGTCAATAGTCATTAGTTTTGAAATAGAGGCTTTTGACTGTGGACTATTGACTATTATTATGGTTCTTCAGTACATAGTATGCTTAACTAATAGTTAAAATGCCAATTCAATAAGCATCTAACTCGGAAATTCTCAAAGTTTCTAAATCCATAACCGGAACGTTTAATCAACTTGATCTTGTTATTAATACCTTCCACAGCACCACTATTTGTCCCATTATCAAAGTAAGCAATTATCTCATCAAACCAACGGATAATAGTATTGTTACTCTTGGGAAAACGTTTTTAAAAATACTGGTTTCTCACCGAAAGGTAAATCTTTCACAATGTATCGATGAGGTCAAAGGTTTTACTAAAGATTTTATACTTTTTAACCTTTGCAGCTAATAATTTAGCATAGTAAGTACTGAAGAACCAAATTGTTTTAGTTAAAGGACAAGAAAATTTCCAAGAAGTATCAGTGGATTTAGATACTCATATCTACGCCTCTGCCTCTAACCACCCCCAAAAAATATTACCCCTCTCCGCCGCCGGAGAAGGGTTAAAGATGAGACATTAAAATTCTCACTAGCTGACACTCAGCAATTAGGACTTCAGTACAACCTAATAAGCATCCTGCAACTCGTAGAAATCAGGCGAGACATAATCCTTCCGCAAAGGCCAACCCACCCAATCTTCAGGCATCAAAATCCGCTTCAAGTTAGGGTGTCCTTCGTAGATAATGCCGAACATATCGTATGATTCGCGTTCCTGCCAATCTGCCGTTTTCCAAATCCAGTAAACAGAAGGCACTACAGGGTTTTCCCGTGGTAAGAATACCTTCACCCGTATTTCTTCAGGTCGATCAGCATTATCACCTACTTTCACCAAGTGATACACACTGACTAAATCCTCTCCTGGCCCAAGGTCAATACCTGATTGAAACTGGAGATAATTAAACCCGTAAGCATATAGGGCTGTAGCGATAGGAAGCAAGAAATCTGGCTGGACTTTAATTATCTCTACGCCGTTCTTATCGGCTGTCAAAGACTCATGAGCAAAGCCATTTTCTGTCAGCCACTGGGAGATTTGACCGGCTGGGACTATAGCCTCTACCTCTGTTGGAACTGGTTTTACTTCTTCATCAGCCACGGCCTTGTTCCTCCTTCTGTGTCTTTCCTGTCAACAGCGCAGGTGGAACAGGCAAACCGATGGCTTCTGTTAATTCTTTGGGTGGGTTGAAGCGGGTTTCTGACTGCATATACTTACCAGTTAAAATTTCTGGCACTGGTTTCATATTATGAGTCGTGCTGTAGAAACGGTGGGTTTGTTTAATTTGACCCCGTTCCTGCATCGAATCATTAGCAATCTTCTTCCGCAGCTTAATAATTGCGTCAATAATTGCTTCAGGACGAGGAGGACAACCGGGTAAGTATACATCCACAGGAATCAGTTTATCGACTCCGCGCACAGCCGTGGGAGAATCAACGCTAAACATCCCGCCTGTAATTGTGCAAGCCCCCATCGCAATTACATATTTAGGTTCGGGCATTTGTTCATAAAGACGCACCAATTGAGGGGCCATCTTCATGGTGATTGTCCCGGCTGTAATAATCAAATCAGCTTGACGAGGACTAGAACGGGGAATTAATCCGAAGCGGTCAAAGTCAAAACGTGAGCCAATTAAAGCTGCAAACTCAATAAAGCAGCAAGCTGTACCAAACAGCAAAGGCCACAGACTAGAAAGCCTCGCCCAGTTATAGAGGTCATCAACCGTAGTCAAAATTACGTTTTCTGACAGGTCTTGAGTGACTTTAGGACGCTCAATGGGGTTGATGATGCGCTCTTTGTCCTGGGTGGTTAAATTAGAATCTAAGACCATTCCAAAGCTCCTTTACGCCAGGCGTAAACTAGGGCGACTACAAGAATTGCAATAAAAATCAGTGCTTCAATGAATGCCAATAACCCCAGACGGTGAAAGGCTACCGCCCAAGGATAAAGGAACACAGTCTCCACATCAAAGACTACGAAGACTAGAGCAAACATGTAGTAGCGGATGTTGAACTGAATCCAGGCCCCTCCGATGGGTTCCATCCCAGATTCATAGGTGGTGCGACGTTCCAGGCTGTTACCCGTGGGTCTGAGAAGCTTGGACGCAGACAGTGCTAAGGCAGGAACTAGGCTACAGATAATGAAAAAGCCTAGAAGGTATTCGTAACCGCTAAGGACAAACACAATGAATATCTACCGCTTATAGTGTAAATAACGCTGTTACTTTCTTTTACATTATATCTGTTTAGTTTTTCTGAAATCTGTGAAACAAACGGATTTCAGGTATTTGATTCATTTGTCAGGGTGATAGAAAAGTCTAACGAATATGTCATAATTTTTAACGTATATTTAATAATTCCTCTCTGCGAGACCTGAGTCATGAGCGAACAAGCTGTTGAAACTACAGCATTAGACCGCTACGAGTGTCGCGCCTGTGGTTATGTTTACGAACCTGAAAAGGGTGATGATAAGCATGACATTACTTCAGGGACACCTTTTGTAGAACTACCAGTAAATTGGCGTTGTCCTGTTTGTACGGCTAAAAAAACTGCTTTCAGCAATATTGGCCCAGCAGGCACAGCATCCGGTTTCAAAGAAAATCTCAGTTATGGTTTAGGTGTAAATACCCTAACCCCAAATCAAAAAAATCTCCTGATTTTTGGTGCTTTGGGTCTTGCCATTTTGTTTTTTATTAGTCTCTACGGCTTGCAGTGAGACTGGAGGCAGGGAAGCAGGGAAGCAGGGGCGCAGTGGGCAGAGGAGAAAACTATACTCAGCACCGGCGAAACGCCGCGCTACTGCTAACAACACTCAATCAGCTTTTTCTACTCGATAGGTAAACCTTTTAGAGAAACCTTACACAAATTTAGAAACGAATACAAAAAAATCTCATGAGATCGATGGTTATTGTGAAAAGTTGGCAGAAAATCTTTGTTTTGTTGATGGTCGTTTTCTTGTGTATTGGTTGTAGTAAAGTTCCATCTACAAGCTACAACCCTTGGGCAGTAATTTCTGTGCCAACTAAGGCAAAACTACTAGATATTGGCTTTACTAACAATCCCCAACATGGTTTCCTTGTTGGTAGCAACACCACTCTTTTAGAAACTAGAGATGGTGGTGACACTTGGCAGCCTCTGAAATTGGAATTAGATGATGATCGGTATCGCTTCGATTCAGTAAGTTTTGCTGGACAAGAAGGTTGGATTGCTGGAGAGCCTTCTTTGCTACTGCACACCACGGACGAGGGTCATTCTTGGTCACGCATTCCTCTAAGTTCTCAGCTACCAGGTAATCCAATTTCTATTCATGCTTTGGCTGAGAATACAGCTGAAATGGCTACTGATGTAGGCGCAATATACAAAACTACAGATGGTGGCAAGAACTGGAAAGCTCAGGTAGAAGCAGCCGTAGGGGTGGTACGTAACTTAGAACGTTCTGCTGATGGCAAATATGTAGCCGTTTCTGCTAAGGGCAGCTTCTACTCAATTTGGGAACCAGGACAAGATGCTTGGGATCCTCATAACCGCAACAGTTCCCGTCGGGTAGAAAATATGGGATTCGCTCAAGATGGGCAGTTGTGGTTACTAGCAAGAGGAGGTCAGGTACAGTTTAGTGACCCGACTAAACCAGATGAGTGGCTAAAAGCTGAAACTCCTGAACTGGCTACTAGTTGGGGTTTATTAGATTTGGCTTATCGTACACCCGACGAACTTTGGATTAGTGGCGGTAGTGGCAATTTACTCATGAGTACCGATGGCGGTAAAACCTGGGAAAAAGACAGAGATGTAGAAGCAGTTGCTGCTAATTTTTACAAAATTGTGTTTTTACACCCAGAACAAGGATTTATCATTGGCGATCGCGGGGTATTGCTAAAATACCAACCCAATATGGCTAAATCTGCCAAAACAGCAGCAGCAGCTTAGTGATAATCTAGGCTTTCAGTATCTTCCTGTTTTATGAGAAGCTAGTTGCAACTTGTAACTCTTTCTAAACTTTGTAGGATAATAAACTCAATAACATTTTTGTAAAGGTGGGTATCTAAATGTCAGGGACTACTGGAGAACGTCCGTTTTCCGATATTGTTACCAGTATTCGTTACTGGGTAATCCACAGCATCACCATTCCAGCATTATTTATTGCCGGTTGGCTATTTGTCAGCACCGGGCTGGCTTATGATGTGTTTGGCACTCCTCGCCCTAATGAGTATTTCACGCAAGCACGGCAAGAAGTGCCAATCGTGAACAATCGTTTTGACGCGAAAAAGCAAGTTGAACAACTTATTGGAAATTAGTTTGAAATCATGACTAGCGGCAATAACATCAACCAACCAGTTACCTATCCTATTTTTACGGTTAGATGGCTTGCAGTGCATACATTAGCTGTGCCTACCGTATTCTTTTTGGGCGCGATCGCCTCAATGCAATTTATTCAACGGTAAATCATGGAAAAAACGCCCAACCCGAATAATCAGCCGGTAGAACTGAACCGGACTTCTCTGTACCTAGGACTACTACTAATTTTCGTGCTAGGGATTCTGTTTTCCAGTTACTTCTTTAACTAACTGGAACTCTGGTTTTGAATCTGGGTTTATTGAACCTGTGTTGATTTTTTATTAAGAGAGGAGGAAAATCTGTGTCTGCTGGAACTGGGAGAATTCCCCTGTGGGTCGTCGCTACGATCGCAGGTTTAGGTGTAATCACTGTTGTAGGTATTTTCTTTTATGGGGCCTACGCTGGAATCGGTTCTTCGATGTAATTGGAAATTGAACCAATTGATCTAGCACTTGTTTAAAAATTGTCATCAAAAAGCCGCCTATCTCAAAAAGACAGGCGGTTTTTTAATTATTGATTAGTCAACCAATCAAGTTAATTAACCAATATCATCGCGTTCAATGTATAACATCATGAACGCCATTGCTACTGCTGGAAAAACTAAACCAGTCAGAGGAACAAAGATAGAGGGCAAAAATGAAGCTGCCATAGTAAAGATTCCTGTTAAGTTACACTACAATTCAAGACGAGCTTACTGCAAATTCAACCCGATTTTTTTAAATTCTCAAGATTTTTAACACAGATTCATTCAGGGAGTGATCAAAGACCAAATAATTCGTCTAGTTGTAAATTTGGCAAGTCTGGAGGAATTACAGTCCGGAATACGGTAACTTTGTGACTTTCTTGTTGAGTAGCCCTGTTTAACGCGATCGCCTCTATGCGAATTTCTAAGCAGCCAAAAGGAATATTCAAGGGAATCATCACTTCCATTCCCCCGGAGGAATTAGGTAATAATTCTGTCAGCAAGTGAGGGCCATCTAGCAACCAGCGCGTTTGACAATCTTCCACCCATAACTTAGCCACAACCTGTGGTGGCACTTTAGGTAGTTCCACGCGCACCCTGATAGAATTACCAGCAATCAGTTCACCTTCAGGTACGTGCAGTTGAGGAATTGGCAAAGGTTCGATGGGTTCTTCACTCAGGGACGTAAAAATAGATAAACTGGTCATTGATGGATTCTCTACTTGAGAAACATAGCTTTTGCTTAAATCCACCTCTTCCTCAGTAAATATATCATCTACAACAATTTCTTGGGCTAACCAAGCTAGAGTTGTCTCGATTTCCTCCGCAGGTGATAGTTGTGGTGCAGAAATTGTTGTCGTGGATTCTGGTTCATATTCTTGATTTTCTATCTCCTCTACTCCTAAAGCCTCTGTTTCTGTAATAGCTGCGGCTACATCTGCCCTTACTGCCAAAGTTGTAGCCTCATCACCAAAAGTATCAGTCTCTGTGATTGCTGTTGCTACATCTCCACTCACTTCCAACGTTGTAGCCTCATCACTCAGAGTAGGCACAGGTAGTTTCTCAACTGTGATCTGATGGTCTAACACCTCTGGGTCTGAATATTGTATTTCTGTGGCTTCAGGCAAGGTATAGCCTTGGCTCTGCATCCATTTTCTGATCAGAGGCGATGAGTAGGAAGGTGGTAAATTAGGTGTTTCCTGGACAAAATCATCACTTATTTCTGAGGTTGCCAGAGTTTCTCGTTCAGCGTTAGCAGCAGGGATTAATTTTGGAGTTGGGATAACTTCCGATTCGCCTAGGAAATCATCCGTAAATTGAGCCTGATCATTCCCATATTCTTCAGTATTTTCCGCTATTTGTAAATCTATTTCTGGTAATATCTCAGCAGCTTGAATATTTAAAGTCTCGGTAATTTCGCTATTCACTGCTTCAGTTTCAGTAGCAGCAGGTTGTAGGCGTTTTAGGTAGGGAAAACTACTGCCCAGCATCCGCGATCGCCGATTTTTAATCACCAATTGCTCCAAGTTAATGGGAGCAGGAGTCATGGGAACTGTAATTTCATCCTGTGTGATCACAGGGGTTTCTAGATTAGCTTCTGCTATTGTGTCCTGACTAGCAATGGGCTGCGCCCTATCTAAAGTAATCGCATCAGTTTGATTCTCAGGCAATTTCGGTAATTGTAACCCACGAGAATCAACAGGTTTCTTGATTGATAGCAGTTCCATTGATCCTGGTAGGGAGATATTTGGAACTGGATAGGTTAGCTGAGATGGCGCAGTTGAAGGAGTTTTCACCAAATTGAATAATTCCAAATCAAGGCTTATTGATGGTTCAACCGTTGATATGGGTGGGGTGCTAGTTTCATAACTAGATTGGGTTGTTGTCGTAACTGCCAACAATTGTGTGACATCTGCTGTAATTGTGAAGGACTGGCTCGCTAACAGTGTTACTTCCCCAGCATTCGAGACAGAGCCATACAAATTAATATCTGCCAAAATTAGCTTTGATTCACACTCAGCCGGAATATCAATTGCAGAACGGAGAGTAAAAGGTAGTGCTTGATCTCCTAAAGATTGCCGTATCTGGGTCAAAACTTCCAAGCTTTGAGGCGATCGCAATTCAATCTTCAACTCCAAATCATAGAAATTTTCTGGCTTTAAATTTTCATCTACCTGGTTATTTGCTTGTAACTCCACATTCCCGTGAATGGTGAGTACGTGTCCCCAACGAGTAATATAAGTTTCCCGATCTAAGGTCAAAACTAGAGGGCATTGTGACTTTTGTGGTGGAGATTCCTCAACTTTTTCCTCTGCGATCAAGGGGTCAGAGGTGGGTAAAGCTAAATCAATTAAATTTTGTAAAATCTGCTCGGCTGTTTCACCTTTCACCCAAACTGGGTTAGCAGGTTCATCTATCAATGCTTCTTGATCTAGAGATGTAGCTAAAATTTGACTCTGGGGAGCAATAGCTAGTTCTGTAAACTCATGAGATACCAAACTACTCTCAGATGGATCATGAAATGATCCCGGCTCTGTATAAACACCCCGCTCGTGTACTTCCTGGGATAATACTTGTAAATAAACACCATATTGCCAGGATTGTCCTAACATATCCGACATCAAATCCCCGGAACAGCGCAACTCCCAAATCCCCGGTTTGAGGTAGGTAAAAGGAATAACCGCCATTAAGCCGTCCGAGTTAGTACGACGTAACCGCTTCTGAATGCGTCGTTTTGGTGGTGTTTCCTGGTGGGAAAAGTGAATGACGCGTACTTCTATATCCGTATGAGGAAGTTGTGACAGAGCCAAAACCCTATACCGACCTTCAAGAATCTCTGTGCTTGGCGATTCTAGAGATTGCCAGGAGCGATCGCCCTGTTTCTGAATCAGAAATTGCCAGTGTTCCATTGTAAGTGATGCCCAGACCGAAGAGCAGCTGAGAAATTTTTTGCATTATATTGCTAGCAAGTTTACCTCAGCAATCTGTAATTGCATCACTGTAATGTAATTTTTTGATTCAGATAGTGATACTTTCTTATAAATAATTTAAGTTGGGTTCAGGCAACTCCCACCCAACACAACATCAGGATAGAGTAGATTCCACTCATCCTGATCAATACCAAATATAGCTAGACTTCAAGATTTACTCAAAACGTCAAATACTATACTGTACTGTTTTTGGTAGTAAGCCAATATTTGCTGCACACGTTGCCGACTCTCAACATTAGAGTTTGCTGTCCAAGAAATATACAAGCCAGCAATTTGACTTTGATGGTAGTCAAACTGCTGAGAAGTCTGGGGGATTAAATCCACCTCTACCCCTGCAACTTGACACAGATGGGCTGCTAACTCTCGATATACTGCTAATGGTAAACCAGCAAACTCAATTTTTTCTTTAGTCTCCATCCTTATGAAACTCCAACACTATCAGTATTTGAGGTAGGTGTTGTCACAGAAACAGAATTTGTTGTCGCAGGTGTTGTACCTGTTGGTACTTCACCTACCGTTCTGGCAACCTCTATACCGTATTGTTCCAGAATTACAATCGGATTAGAACCTTCATTCATTTCAATTCGTTTCACCAAAACACCATTTGCCAGTCGTTGTCCCGCTTCCACATAACGACTTGTTAATTCATTGGGTATTTTGATAATTGCTTGGGGTGCTTTACCAATAATGACAACCCCTGTCACCATCACAGCTTTTGCTAAATCAGGCTGTGCTGGCGGCGGTAAAACTGAAACTAAGGTGGGATTAGGAACTACCTGCGGTAAAACTTTAGGTAAGACAGGAGTTAAGCTAGGTGGCTTTGCTACCCGCGCTAAATTGTTTTGAGTCGAAGTAGTTTTATTGGTGCTGGTATTTCCCTTCTGCGGTTTAGTCGCATTGGGTAAAGGGGGTAAAGAAGGAACTGGTTTAGCGGTGATAGTTTGTGACATTTCGGGGACTGGTTGCCCGACAATTTGGGCAAATGGGTCAATCCGCCCTTTGGAAACTAAAATTATCCGTTCTGTAGCATTGGTAGGTTGAATTAAGTTGGAGGCTGCCCCTGTCGGCTTTGTTGTTTGCTGACCAGACACTACAGGATTATTAAAAGATTGCGCTGCTGCTGGTGATTTGGCAACAGGTGTTGCACTGGGGATAGGATTAACAGCTTGTTGTGTATCTTCTGAAGCGCATCCAGCGATCGCTACAGTCAGAATAGCTGCAATTACGATTTTTGATGTTCTGCCCATTAGCCGTTCTCAACCGCTATAGGAAATGATTGATCGAAACCCACTCTGCTGATATTTCTAGCAAAGTGTTGTTCTCTTTATAACCTAATTTTTTACATTTTAGGAGTTATTTTTAGCACTAAAATCTCAGGATAAATACTGTTGACTTGATGAGAACTTAATCTTCTGCCGTACACATCAGATGTTTTAACAAATCCAATCCTTTCTTGACCCTGCGAGAAACAGTAACTACGCTAATCCCCAAGTGTTCTGCTACTTGTTTTTGTGTCAAATCTTGTAGAAAGACACACTCTAAGACTTCACGGGTGCGTTGTTCTAACTGAAATAATGCTTGTTGTAAGCGAATCTGATCTTCTTGTGCTAGTTGAAAACTGCGGTAGTGGTGATCTGGAACTAACTCTCCCAGACTAGTAGATCCTTCTTCACCATCTTGTACTGGAACATCTAAACTCAAAGGCGCACGGTTTACCCAAGCTAATTTGATTTCTTGCCATTCGTTGGGAGAAATTTCTAGTGCTGCTGCTAATTCCGAGTCAGTAGGTTGGCGATTGTATTTGACTCGCAAAGAACGAGAAACCCCTATTGCCCGTTGTTGCAGTGCTAAGTAGCGTCTAGGAATCCTGACTGTCACACCTTTATCTCGAAGATAGTGTTGGATTTCACCCCGAATATAGGGAATGGCAAAGGAACTAAAAGCATGACCTTTGGTCAGTTCAAATCTTTCAATCGCTCGAATTAAACCCAAGCAACCAACCTGAACTAAATCATCATAGTTTTCATGGCATTGATTTATCCAGTAGTGAGCTTCTTTTCTCACCAGACCAAAATTGAGTTTTACCAGTTGATTGCGAACAGTTTCTGAGCGAGATAGTTGATATTCTCGCAACAACTGCCAAATTTCGGACTTCAGTTCATTGGTAGTTAAAGTAGGCATAGCACCGCGTTTATTTAATTAATTAATAAACAATCAATTTCTGACTTTTAAACAAGGCTTTTAGGGCGCGATATCAAAATAAATATCGTGCTATATAGTCCAGGAAAATTTGTAGTCGTTGACAGGCTTAAAATTTATATGATCAAAATACTCAAGGACTGACAATCGAGCCAAATTTCAATGAGCGAAAATAGTTTTGTCTTTTGTATTTATTCTTTGTGTTTGATGCAGCTTTATTGAGCTACATAAAGATAAAATATATAATTTTTGGTTAAATTAAAAACCGAAATTGTACTTAATTATTTGTGAAATAATTAAGTGTGACTATTCAATATATTTGGGTAAGTTACTGACCCTTAATTCTCAGTAAAGCTACTATAGTAGATTCATTGGTAACTGTCTAATTTATCAAAGAGTTTATAAAAAAAATCTTCTGCTTTTTCCCTTTCTCTGCCGGTATCTGTTCCAAAGCAAGTTTAATCCCCTTGATAATTGCTACTAACTCAGCAGCATCTAAAAGTTCCTGATAAGATTCTGCATTGTGAACAACTAACTCTGCTTTTCCAACTGAAAGTCTACAGTCAATATTTCACACTTGCCTTGACGGTATAACCCATTGAGTCGTTGGATTAGTTGCGATCGCTAGACCCAACCTGAGAAGAAATGTAGGCAGCCGCTAACTATAATCTGAATCAAGTAACTCCGGGTAGGCTGCTGCGATACTATTTTTATCATGTAAATCACATCACATAAAGTTATGGAGCCAGACTCTTTACCAACTGAGGTCATTCTGACCCATCCACGTTGTTCTCTCGGTAAAGTCCAACTAGACTGGACACCTCAACCCGGAAACTATCTCGACTTGGAAGGTAAAACCTACGCGGTTTTAGAACGCCGCCATAGATATCAATTAAAATCAGGACGTTATCGCTTGCATAATATTGCCCTCTATGTACAGTCTGCTCAAAGACCAACAGAAAAAACTCTCATAGCAGGGCGTTGGGTAGTTGGGGATGCTACCTGTAGATATAATGCCAATTCAGAAATTATTCGCTGTGCCGTAAATCCTGATGGACCTTGCGAATCTTGCCGTTTTTATGAGCAGTGAGTTGTGAGTGCCGATCGCAATCTAGGCGATGATCACCTGTAAATCTCCTTTAACTCCACACATCCTAACTGCCATTACCTAATACTTCTCCTACAGTTAAGCGCGTACCATTAACGAAATCCCATCCTGATTGGGGACGTTTGCCAGCTAGTTGCACTTCTCGTAACAGTAGCAGACCTTCACCAGTTTGAGCGACTGCGCCAATTCCTTTGGCGATGCTTACTATCTCCCCTGGACTACCTGATCCCGATATATTCGCTAAATCAGGTAATTTTTGAAATACTTTTTGCATTTCTGGTGGTAGTTCGTCTCTGTAAGCAACGTCAAGGGAAAGGGTAGCTGTAATTTTCAGAGTTTGGTCACGAAAGGTAGCTGTGCAATTGGGGTAAAATCCTCTGATTTGGTTATGCAGTTGCATCGCGCTCTTTGACCAATCTAAGGCATAATCTTGTTTTTGAATTAAAGAGGCATAAGTTGCTGTGCTATCATTTTGTGGGATTGGTTGAATTTCCTGGCTTTTTAGTTTGAATAAGGTTTCTATTAATAAATCACCACCAATTTCAGATAGCCTGCGGGCTACATCGTCAGCATTATCTAACAAGCCAATGGGTGTAGTTGCTTTGAGTAGCATTGCGCCAGTATCCATACCTGCATCCATTAACATGGTTGTGATGCCGGTTTCTGGATCACCATTGTATAAACACCATTGAATAGGTGCAGCACCCCGATATTGGGGCAGAATCGAGCCATGCACATTCACACACCCGAATTTTGGCATATCCAAAATTTTCTGCGACAAAATTTGTCCATAGGCAACTACAACAAACACATCTGCATCTAGTTGCTGGAGTTTTGTTAAAGTTTCAGCACTTTTTTTGACTCGTTGCGGTTGCCATACCGGGATGTTATGGTTGCTAGCAAAGACTTTTACGGGTGAAGGTGTCAGTTTATTGCCTCGTTCTCGGCGTTTATCTGGTTGGGTAACAACTGCCAAAACTTGCAATTGTGGGTGATGCAATAATTTTGCGAGAGTGGGAACAGCAAATTGGGGTGTCCCAAAAAATACAATTTTCATGAATTAGGCGATAGTCACTAGTCAATAGTAAAGTGTTCAGCCTAAAGTGTGTACAATCATGAATAACTGTATTACCCATGACAAAATCCAAATTTTCTTGATACACTTATAATTGAGTTTCCTAGCCGAAAAGTGGATGTTAACTGCATCTGTAGCTAATAGAGTTCACAATTTGGCTACGTCTACCAAATAGCTCTTAGGAAATATTAGACCTGTTTAGCCTCAAAAAAGTGTAGTTGCTTTGCTCTAAAGCTCAGTATTATCGCGATTGTGAGAGACGCAATCAGAATTTCTGCCCTAGGGTAGATGTTAATTGTGTTTTTCGAGTATTATATGTTGTGCGTCAGCTTTATCTAATTTTGAAGTAACGCTTCACTCAAACCGCTATCGGGGTCTGTACTGTTGTAGCAAGTGTTAAACAGAATAGCCTTCTCTGGCTAACTCTGTTGTTACCCTAACCCCAACAGTTTAGTTTATAGATGATCTACCTTTGGGCTATTGATGTCTTTAGTCCGACATATATTTTTATTCATCTTTGGGCAAAAATAGCTTTTGTCTGTTTTTGGTCTTAAGTGCCGACAAAAAAATTTGATTTTAAGCAGTAGCTTAGTAGTTAACCTGCTGGTATTTTTTGTTGGCAAGGTTTCAGGAAAATCCCTTAGTTTGAATAACAAAAAGTAAATTATGAAGCTTGATATAAGTAAACATCTCCAAATTTATAGAAATTGTGTCTTGATATTCGCTAAACCCTGAAGTTTGTTGTTATACCTGTAATCAAGACCTGCTTTTTTGTCAGATAGATATTGCTCCTTACACAGCAACCGCCCCTCTGGAGAGTCCACCCATGCTTAAACCCCTCTTGCTGTCAGGATGGTTCCGAGTGCAACCATTTTTCAATTATTTTGTTGTTGTTATACTAATTGCTCCGTTGGTTGCTGCTTCAGGTCACTCTAGTTCAGCAAGACCATCGAAAGTAGTAGCAAAAATTACGGCTGAAACTGGAGAGTCTGACACCGTATCCCAGGACAAAGCTGCTATTAGTGAATCAGAGTTAGCTGAAGTATTAACAGTAGCCCCCATAGACTCCAACACCAGAGAACAGGAGATTACACCACTAGCAATTGCGCCGCCAATATTACCAGCAGAAAATATTTCTGAATCTTTATTAGCTAAACAATATTCTGATTTTAGTAGTGAGAGTGCTGGTGTTGATTCATTGGCATCTGTAGAACTTGCACCATCAGTCACTACCAAACGAACCAAAAAAATTGCTACTCTCTTGAGGGAGACGTCTGATAATAACTTATTGGCAGCAGTTCAACCTCTACCTACTCTGCCAGTACCTTCACCGGATGCTGCGGAAGACACACCTGTGACTCAGCCACAACCTGAAGACACTTCAGAACTGCCAACTGATCCCATAGGTAGTCCTCATCCGATTCCCTGGAAATGGATTGTCAGCACTCAGGAAGCTATTGGTTCTAAAGGTATGACTGGCGTGCGCCATTACCGCAGTGTCCCTGTAGTATCTCCTGATGGTAAGTTTGCGGTTTATAGCAGAGTACAGATCGAAGTTAAACCCGAAATGTACAACACGAAAGTTACTAGTGTTTTGTTTGTAGAAGAGAGAGAAACCAAGAGATTACGGGTGATGGCTTCTACAACCACCTTACACGACCCACTAGTAAATACCCAGCAGGCAGAATCAGCAGATCAAGTTAGTACAGATGGAAAAATAGGGGTATTAGTGCCTGTTAGTTGGTCAGAAAAAAGCGATCGCTTCTTAGCACGTAGGTTTGAAGGGGTTTTCAATACAGGCGATTCTACAGATCAGGCGGTAATTTGGGATCGGCAGAAAAACCAAACCAACACAGTTGCTCCAGCGCAAAATGAAGATGAGCATGAAAAAATTGCTGTGTTGTTAGGCTGGAGTAAAAACGAACCCGATCATGTCCTGTTCCGTGCTGGGGAAATGGGGGAAGAAAACTGGCCTTTGGTGAAAGTAGCTGTTGACGGTAAAACTGGATCTACTACAGATGCCGATCAGCCTGTAACTTTTGGTGACAAGCTGACAGAAATTTGGGCAGGGCCACAAGTTGCATCTCGTTAGGAGATAGTGCTGAGTAATGAGTGCTGAGTAATGAGTGCTGAGTAATGAGTGCTGAGTAATGAGTGCTGAGTAATGAGTGCTGAGTAATGAGTGCTGAGTGCTGAGTTCTGATTCAAAAAGCATTTTTATCAGGTAGATATAAATGTAATAAATTACATAATAATGGGATGGGAATCTATCTTTTCTAGCCTCTATTTCTAGGCTGGAAACTTATGTAATAAATCGTACTAAGGATGCCATGAAACTCTGTCTGAACTCAGCAGGGTGTTCAAAGATCGGCTAACTCTAACATCACTCACTACTCACTACTCACTACTCACTACTCACTACTCACTACTCACTACTCATTACTCATCTAAGGCGTTTCACTCCTTTCCAATTCGGGTATAGCTTCTTTGACTCGCCGGATGGGTAAATTAGCAATTAAAGCTGTGGTGCGTTGATTGCTTTCGAGGGCAAATTCTAGGGCATCTGTATCTACTTCTACATAACGACAGACTATTTCTAAAATTTCTTGCCGCATTTTTTCTAGAGTTTGAGGATCTAAATCAGCGCGATCGTGGGCGATTACCAATTGCAGACGGCGTTTGACTTGAGAGCGACTGGTATCAGGAGTGCGGGAAAACAGCTTATCTATTAATTCGAGGATCATTGCTTGTAGGTGTGCGGAGACTGGAGAATTAGTTAAACGATTTTAGTACGTAACAACTTTCGTAGACGACTGAATATGTTCTCTGGAGGTGCGTCAAGGTCGAGAAATTCGACTGTTTCTCCTTCCAATCTCCGAGCAATGTTCTCAAAGGCTACAGCAGCTAGAGAAGGTGTATCCCCTAATACTAAAGGTTCGCCGCGATTGGTGGAGACAATCACACGCTCATCATCAGGGATGACTCCAATTAAGGGTATCGCTAGCAGTTCTTGGACATCCTGCACGGACATCATATCATTAGCCCTGACCATTGCAGGTCTGATGCGGTTGATGATCAGGTGAACGCGTTTAATACCTTGAGCTTCTAATAAACCAACTACTCGGTCAGCATCGCGCACAGCAGAAATTTCTGGTGTGGTGACAATGAGGGCTTCTTTGGCTGGAGCGATCGCATTTTTAAAACCATTTTCAATCCCAGCCGGACTATCAATGACCACATATTGATACTTTTGCGCCAGTGCATTCACCAATAACTTCATCTGTTCTGGTGTGACAGCATCTTTGGTACGGTTTTGGGCTGCTGGTAAAAGTACCAGGTTTGGTTGACGCTTATCTTTGACTAATGCTTGTTCTAAACGGCAATCTCTAGACAGAACTTCTACTGCTGTGTAGACAATACGGTTTTCTAGACCTAACAGCAAATCCAAATTTCGTAGACCAAAATCTGCATCTACTAGGGCAACTTGACGACCCATTTTGGCTATAGCCATGCCCAGATTTGCCGAAACTGTAGTTTTACCCACACCTCCTTTACCGGAGGTAATGACAATGATACGAGTCATGATACAAGTGTGCTGGATGAGGGTTAAAGAATTATATTAAATGTATTTATGGTGCTTGATTGATCCTATTTAAAAGGTTTCTGGAAAAATCATTAGCTCTGACGATGCGAATTCCTCTAGAGGTGATGTGTGCCACTTCTGGAAAAAATTGCGTCGGTAATTTTTCTGGCGACCTAGCCACAGCATCAGCAATTCGCAGCTGGGTTGGTTCCATATGCAGTGCCATAATTAGACACTCACTATTGCCAGATGCACCAGCATGGGCAATACCCCGGAGACGACCCCAGACGATGATATCTCCATCTGCCAATACCATACCACCAGGATTGATATCTCCCAATAAAATTACTGTACCGGGGTGACGAATTTCCATCCCAGAACGGATTGTCATTTCCAGATATAGGGCATCAGCTTGGGGTGTAGCAGTTGCTTTCGGTTCTGAAGAGAGAATAGTTTCTGGCTGTAATTGTTCTACAGAATAACCCGATGTGACTGCTGCGATCGCTGTTTGTCGCCGACTAGTTGCTACAGATTTGAGTTGCAGTTGCACCTCACCAAAGGTTTCAGCGAGTTGTTGTAGTTGTCTCGTATCCAAGAGACGATCATGTGCAATTAGATGCACAAACGTATTTGGTGTACGCAGGCGATCGCCTGCCATCAAGCGAAATTTTAATTGTTGCCAAATATCAGACCAAGCAAACTCTGTGGCAGGTACTTGTAATTCTGTCGGTAAAATTACTAACAGTCTCCCCTCTTCCGTCTTGAAGTGGACTTGAATATCATTTTTGACTTGATTCTCGACGAAATCAGTACCATCAAGATTCAATAAATCCAAATTAGACTCGACATTTTCTGTTTTGGCAACTCTTGATTCTACATCACTAGGAGTAGAATTTGGCTGTTCATCTGGTCTTGCAGCCTGATGTTCGCCATCACCAGAGTCAGAATTGGACTTGAGATAGAGAAGCACAGAATCTAGCTCGGCATCAGGAATAATGGAATTAGATTCTTCCTGCAAATTGGCAGCATTTACATTATGAGCGGTACTCTTGGCAGTAAATTCTGCATCAGATAGTGCAGAATTTTGCTCTAAATTGGGGATAGGAGAATCAGAACTCATGCAGCTTCAGCCAAAATTAAACAAATACACCCGGTAATTCGTAATACCCTACTGCTAGGCTTACACCTCCGTAGGAAATGGTATAACTACCAATATTAGACTAGTTGCAAAATACAGCAACGTTTTTACTTAAGTATTTTTAGTTAATCTTTTGTAAACTGTCCCCAAAGCGTCAGCATTTCCTACATTACCGGGAAATAGAACTACTGGTAAGTTGGGAAACTGGGGATGATCGGCTGGGGTAATTACCATTGAACACCCTGCTAAAATTTGACCTAGTAATCGGGCTGATCTTAATTCCAAGCCTGTACTCAAGACATCATTGGAAGTAATCCCACCTTTGCTAATCAGAAAGCCAATATCAGAGGGTAAGCCTTGGACAATATCCATTAATAATTGGGAAACTTTAATCCCAAATTGTAAGCGGGTGGTGACATTAGCAAATGTGAGTTCCTGACGACTGGTATAAACTACTGGGGTTTTACCTGAATTGTGTAATTGATGTATTGTATCGAGAATCTCACTGAGGAGTGTAGCAGCTGCGTCTGTTTGTTCATCTAGTAACCGTGATACATTTACCTCAATTCCCACAGTTCCCGCTACTTTTAACAACGATTCTAGTTGCTGCGTAGTCTTTTTAACATGAGAACCTACAATCACTGCACCGGGTTTACCTTCACGCACGTACTCAGCCATGTTTTCGGCGGCGATGGGTTGGGGAGGTAAATCCGCTAAAGCTGTTAAGATACTGGCTGCACTACGGAATAGAAAGCGTTTACCTTGACTGGCGGCGGCTAATATATCTACAGCAAAGCGATTGAGATCCGCTTGAGTTTCACCATCGACGACACAGCACTGATTACCTGTGAGTTTAAGTAAGCGTTCTAAGCTCCCAGCACGAATATCAGCCAGTACAAACCTTTCTACTGCTGATTCTGGAATGCGTCCTTTGGTTTTTTCTTCCACATACTTCGGTAAGTAGCTGTGATGGTAGCCGAAAACTGAATCACGGGCAAACTCAGTTTCGTGAACGGGGGTAGGTACACCATCGATAATGAGGTAATGCACACTGTCACGGGTAATGCGTCCCCCTTCTGTCAGAGGTGTTTCACCAACAAAGAAAGCTGGTACAAGAAAATGTGCGTCGAATGAACCTAGTTCTTGGGCGATCGCATCAGTTTCAATGGGATAATGTCCCCGCAAGGTGGAATCAGAACGACTCACCACTAGAAAATCAGTCACACCCTCAGCCGCTAAAGCCACCTTTAAGTTTTGACATACTTCCTTTGTTACCGATGTAGCTGACTCTGGAGGTAAGGATCGAGTATTTGTCAGGACAAAGAAAATCGGCGAATCATCCCGTAACCCCAGGCGTAAAGTTTCCACATCCCAACGCATTAGCAGCAAACAGCTGTGGACTGTTTGAGAACCGGTAGGATCATCATCTAAGACGATTATTTTGGGTTTGTTACTCATGGAATTCAAAATTAGTCATTAGTTTTTCTTCCCCTGCTCCCTGTCACCTGTCACCTGTCACCTGTTCTTTGTGCTTGCACATCCAAGGCAATCTGCAATGCTTGATTTAAAATTAGGGTGTATTCGCTAGCCTCAGTGTTGGCTTGTAAAGCTTGGATATTGGTTAAATTATTGACAGATAAGTCTTGATTATCTGCAAGCAGTGTTTTATTATCCCGCAAAAGGCGATCGCTTGTTAAAGCCCGGACTAAATCTTCGCGCAGGAGTTGTAGGGCAGTGATAACCTTATCTCTATCATTGAGGCTATCATCTAATTCTCCTGAGACTGCCAACTGATCATTGACATCCACCGCCACAATCAAAGAGTGATATTGATCAACTGCATCTAAAAGTTTTCTCAGGGTTTTAGGAGTTTTGAACCACCGCCAGAGCGATCGCCCCAATAACACCGCGATCGGTACTACAATCAGCAGAATGATTCCCCAAGTAATCGCAGAACCAGTTAAAAGAATAATTAAGCCATAAATCCAGGCAATAATAATTAAGGCTAACTCCAGGGATTTTAGTATCTCCCTTTTCCAAAATTTTAATCGCTGTTCGCGATCTGCGATTATGACAGGTCGTAGAACTGTATCGGGAGATACCCCACTCAACCGTCTCAGTTCACCCTTGCTAATTTCCAACCCTATCAAATCCGGCTGCACAACTGGAAACTCCCTAGGACAGTGCAATTTGATTTATTTTAGTTTGGTTTCGGATCAATTATGTTCTAAACTGGCGATCGCTAGATATTAGCAACTCATTAAGACTCCCTTCTCAGAATGAGTCAGAGAGAAAGCGGCTCGTCTCAAAAATTTAATCTCATACTGTAACAAGATACGGCTTAATAAAAGCTATAGGCTATATAAAGGAAGATACTTAACCCTTGAATAATCGACTCTTATTAAAGGAACAATTACAAGCGAAGCTTAAAGATATCCAAACAAATAGCGATGGCTCTCCTGTCACCAATTTGCAGCTAGAAAAAACCTTAGTCGCAGACGTTGAACAATTAACGACGGAATTAGAAAACTGCAATCCTCATCCTCATCCTCTTGTCTCTGCTACTGCTTTACTAGAGGGAGCTTGGCTACTAAAATACTCGACTGCTAGAGAAATTCGTGCTTTAGCTTCCTTACCATTAGGATTACAGGTAGGTAAAGTCTACCAAACTATTGATATTACCAATAAAAAATTTTTCAACTTAGCTTTTGTCAAACATTCACTGGGGCTACTATCAGGATACGTGAAAGTGACAGCTAGCTTTGAGCCTGCTATTGAAGATGTATCACCAGCACCGAATAAACGTATCAATGTCTATTTTGACAAACGTTATCTAGCGATTGAGAAGGTTATTGGTATTGATACACCACTATTTAATCCACTTAAAGTTGTTCAAGCTAATAATCCTCAAGGTAGAGTTGCCACCCTTGACATTACTTATTTAGATGAAACCTTAAGAATTGGACGTGGCGGCGATGGTAGTTTGTTTATTCTGACTAAATCTGCTGATATACCTGATTTGTAAAAATGCGATCGCTTTGCGCCGTTACTGAAAGCGATCGCCTCAGCAATCATTGTACCTTTTTCTACGCTTTTGGGTGGATGAATAACTCCGTAAAAATGAGTATAAATTAATGAAAAGCCTAACAGGAGGGTAAATTCATGTCTCAAGGTAACGGACATTCTCAAGAACCTATTAGCAACTTAGAATACGACTTTCTTACCGTATTACATAACAAGGCCGAAGCAGTGAGAGCGTATGAAACTTATATCAAAGATGCAAAAGCTGTTAACTCCCAACCTTGCGTAGATTTATTTCAAAAGTTGCGTCAATCAGAAATTGAGCAAGCACAAGAAATCCGTCGTCATCTACAAGAAGTAATGCAGCACGGTAAGATGTAATCGCAATTCAAAATTCAAAATTTGGGCGTAGCGTGTTGTAGACAGACGCTACGCTTAACCTCTTGTAAAGCAAGCTCAAAGCTAGCATTCCATAGAGAACAAAGATAAAGAAAGTAAGATTTATCCTTTAAAAGAATGGGTTACTTACACCTAAAGAAATAAGGTAGTCTCACACTTTAGTAGTAATTTGTCTTGTGAAAAGCATGAGTCTATAAAAAAGCCTCTATTTATTAATAATAATGGAATTATTAGAACAATAAATTTTAAAAAATTAGGAGGTATACATAATGACTCGCTTAATGGAGTTAGCATCAGCAGGTATATCTTTACTAGCTCTAAATTTGACAGTGCTTGCAGTTGGTGCATTAGAAACTTATGCCCAACCTTCCCCTGTAACTACCTTTAGTGACGTTCAATCTGGTTACTGGGCGCAGCCATTTATTCGGGGTTTGGCTGCAAGAAATATTGTGGTTGGGTATCCTGATGGTACATTTCGACCAGAACAACCAGTGCAACGGGATGAGTTTGCCGCTATCATTCGTAAAGCTTTTGATCAGCCACCAATTCGTCAGATCGAAAGTGGTGCTGTATATAAAGATATTCCTGCTAACTATTGGGCTGTTCGTCCCATTGAAGAAGCCTATCAACAAGGATTTATGTCGGGCTTGCCTGGCGGTTATTTTCGTCCCAATCAACCCGTTTCTAAGGTTGAGGCTATAGTTGCCTTAGATAAAGGTTTAAATTTAACTGCTGGTACATCAGCAGCTACTGAACCTACGGTTACACCACAAAGGATAGTTCCTCAACAAAGCACACGCAGAGCCACAAAAAGACCTATTTTCTTACCATTAGCAATTACTAGTTTGATGCAGCCTTTATTAATACCACAAGCTCAGGCTGCTCCAGCTAATGTTGCGACTCCTTCAACAACTGAGGAACAGGCGGCGAATCTTAAAGATCCTGCATCATTGATTCTTAATAAAACTTACACTGATGCTCATGAGATTCCACAATATGCTACTGGAAGCGTAGTAGCAGCCACCAAGGAAAATATAGTGGTCAACTATCCAAATTCCAATGTTCTTAATCCCACTAAACCTGCAACTAGAGGGGAAATTGCTGGTTTAGTTTATCAAACTTTGGCCGCTCAAAATAAAATAGAACCACTTGCAGATAATTTACCTGTAAATCAGTATATTGTCCGCGCTCCTATTAACGACCAAAACGTTCAATAAATGCGAAATTCATTAGTTCAGTACATAGTTTTTGGTTAAGAGTATATTTAGAGCTAGCTGACTGTTAATGTCAGCAGCTCACTTGCTTTCTGTGAAATAGACAACTTAGATAGTAACTTAAAAAATAGTTTAGAGTCTAAGTAACATTCAAAGTCGACTTGAAACGATTCGTTATTAAATCTCTCTTCAGGAATATGGCATAAAAAGATAAATTTTTAGCATTGTAAGTATAGCATTTGGAGGAATAAAAAATGGCTTTATACAAACTTGAAGAGTTTGCTGCCAACTATCAAGATGCTGATCTTGATAACTATGACATCAAAAATTTTGATGTTTATTCGGACATCAATAATGATAAAGTTGGCACTGTCAAATACATTTTACTAGACGATTCAGGTCGTTTCCGCTATTTAGTAGTCGATACAGGTTTTTGGTTCTTTGGTAGACAAGTATTGTTACCAATTGGGCGTTCCAGAATTGACTACAATAATCGGTGTGTATATGCTAAGGGACTGACGAAGGAGCAAGTAGAAAATTTACCAGATTTTAATGATTTGGAGCAGATTGATTACAACTATGAGGAACGGGTGCGTGGAGTTTATCGTACTCCATTAGCACAAACACCTTTAGAAACATCAACACCTGTAAATGCTCCTCCAGTATCTAGCGATCGCCAATCGTCAGTTGCTCATGATCGTAATACATATAGGTATGAACATGAGCCAAATCTTTACGATATGAATGAGCAGGATCACCAAAACCTGAAACTATACGAAGAACGTTTAGTGGCCAATAAATCTCGTGTCAAAACAGGAGAAGTATCTGTTGGTAAGCACGTAGCAAGTGAAACAGCAAGAGTTTCTGTACCAGTTGGAAAAGAACGTGTAGTGATTGAACGCACTACTCCTGAAGGGGGTGCTAGAACTGTATCTTCTGCTGAACCTGACTTCCGTGAAGGCGAAGTTACTCGCATGGGTATTTATGAAGAAAACCCTGATATTCACAAGGAAGCAGTTTTGCGAGAGGAAGTGAAAGTTAAGAAAGTAGTTGAACAGGACAACGTTGAAGCTCAAGATACTCTTCGTCGTGAGGAATTAGACATTGATAAATCTAATGAGCGATAACGTAAATTTCAGATAACTGTCATCAGAGCAACAGGAATACTTGATACAAGAATCAGGTTTGATTTCTCGAAAAATCTCAGTATATGTAGGGTGTGTTAGGAGGCGTAAGCCGTAACGCACCGAAAGCTTTGGGGGGTGCGTTACGCTGTTGCTAACACACCCTACGAGGTATCTATTCAAAAATCAAATATGAGTCTTATATATCAAGTATTCCCTTAGTAAAATATCCCCGCACTTTGATAGGCTAAATGTAGGGATATTTTACATTTACAATACTACTTCTTGATCAAGTTTTCAATTTAGGATGTTGTACGGTTTTGGTTTTTCCGTATGCTATTTTTAATTCCCCTGTAATGTGTGATGGTTGAATTGCAAAATCACAAATAGATTGAAAGGGACAAAAGCGGCAGTGATTTCCTGGATTTGGGGGAAATATTTCGCTGAAACTCTGAACAGATTCCTGGTATTTTTGGATGTCTAATTGATGTTTTTGGGCAATTTTGACTAACTCAATTTTTAAAGATTCTAATTCATTATTTTTAAGTTGAATTAGTTCTGATGCTTGACGAAGTTCTAGATTATAAAATGAGGCGACAGCTTCCCTACCAGGATAAAGATAACTAGCAGCTAATAAATAAACTAATGCTTGTCTTTTATCAAAATGAGACTTACCAGTTTTAAAATCTACAATATGTAAAGTTTGAGCATCTGATTCAATAAAAACGCAGTCCATTGCTGCATATAAACGGAAGCGATAATTTTCTTGTTCAATGAAAATTGGTTTGGGAAAACCTTCGTCACCGCGAGTTAGTTGGAGAATCCGTTTCCCTAAAAGTAACGGTGCTTCATAATATTTTTTCAGAATTTCTAGCACTCGCTGTTGCACTTGGACGGCCGAGTTATTTAATTTTAATAATTGTGCAACTTGCTCTACTCCATCTGATCGCGTCAACAGATGTCGATTATGATGAAACTCATAAACACCTTTTTGCGCTAGTAACCCAATGCGCTGAGGTGGAGTAGCATTTGCTAATAGTGCTTTAACCTGTGGTTCATTTTGACGCGCTTTGATAAACCCCCGTCTCATCTGGCAGTGCCAACGTTCTTGCCCTATAGCTGGGGCAACTAAAGACCAGAGGTGATAACTAACAAAAAGTCGTTCGGGGGTTGACATTGCTCAATAGCAGTGAGAAATAATACGGTGGAAGACGCTTGCAGCTACGCACGCTTTGCGGGAAGCTTCCTAATAGAGTTCACAAAATATGGGAGAAAGTGGCAAACATGAGTGGTAGCAATTCTAGCAAGATAGTATTTGGCACTGATGGATGGCGAGGTATTATCGCCGATGATTTCACTTTTCCCAATGTACGGAAGGTAACAAGAGCGATCGCCAGTTATTTGGAAACAGCCTACACAAAAGATAGACCAGTTCTGATTGCTTACGATACGCGCTTTTTAGCTGACCAATTTGCCCAGACATCTGCCCAAGTCTTAGCTGACTTAGGATGGAATGTCAAAATCACTGATCGGGATTGCCCCACACCAGTAATTGCCTATAACGCCCGTCACCTGAATTCGGCTGGGGCATTGATGTTTACGGCTAGTCATAATCCAGCACCTTACTGTGGGATTAAATATATCCCTGACTATGCTGGCCCTGCCACTCCAGAAATTACTGATACTATTGTGGCAAATATAGAAAGTTCATCGGATGAGTTACCCGGTGACAACCCATCAGGTTCTATTTCTATTTTCGATCCCAAGCCAGACTATCTCCAATTTATCTATACATTGCTGGATGTGGAACGAATTAAGAGCGCACAGCTAAAAGTCAAGTATGATGCGTTATATTCTACATCCCGTGGCTATTTAGATGAAATCTTGCAACAAAGTGGCACACAATTAGAAAGTTTCCACGATTGGCGTGATGTTCTGTTTGGCGGTGGAATGCCAGAACCCAAGGGAGAACAGCTAGTTGAATTAGTCGAAGCCGTTCGTCGAGATCATGCAGATTTGGGTTTGGCGACAGATGGCGATAGCGATCGCTTTGGGATTGTGGATGAACAAGGCGAAGTCCTCACCCCTAACACTGTGCTATTAGTTTTAGCTAGACATTTAATCAAAAATAAAGGTAAAAGCGGTGCGATCGTCCGCACAGTGGCGACAACACACCTATTAGATAACTTTGCGGCAAAACACGGCTTACCCCTTTATGAAACAGCCGTAGGATTTAAATACATTGGTGAAAAAATGCGGGAAACTGCCGTCCTGATTGGGGGTGAAGAATCTGGCGGTTTAAGTATTATTGGACATATTCCCGAAAAAGACGGCATTTTAGCTGATATGCTGATTGCTGAGGCGATCGCCTACGAAGGTAAACCCCTGAGTCAATTGGTGAAAGAGGCGATCGCAGAAGCTGATGGGCCACTTTACAACAACCGCCTGGACTTACACTTAACAGAAGCCCACAAAGTCGCCGTCATTGACTCCTTTACTAAAAATCCTCCTTCCGAGGTAGCTGGGATTAAAGTCAAAGAAGTCGGACGCAAGGATGGGATTAAGCTGTATCTAGAAGAAGGTAGCTGGGTGTTACTGCGTCCTTCCGGTACTGAACCACTGGTACGCGTTTATCTAGAAACCAACTCCCCTGAGAAACTTAGCCAACTCGCCCAAGAAATGGAAAGTGCGATCGCTAAGTTAGCATAGAACTTTAGACCGCAGATGCACACTTAGATATTTAGTGTACATCTGCATCTATCTATGGTTATATTTTTTATGAAAAGCTTTGCTAATTTGTTGATATCTTTAATTGTAGCGATTTGGGTAGTAGCGATCGCGATTATTTCCGTCCAAAATTTCGAGCCAGTATCGTTAAAATTCTTAACATTCCAATCAATTAAAATTCCAGTCGGTATAGTGCTGGCGTTTAGTGCTGGTGTGGGATTGGTTGGTGTAGCGATTCTACAACCCCTCTGGAGTCTTGCCGGTTCGGGTAAATCCCGTTTGGAAGAAGACGCGGAATTTTTCGTCGATGATGAAGATTTTTAACTACACTATCTCATGAACGAAAACGCTATGAACAATACCTCAAAAACAGATTGGAGTAGAATCGATGCGATGAGTGACGAATACATGGATACTTCAGATATTCCACCATTGTCAGATGAATTTTTCACTAAACCACAATTGCGAATGCCTAAATCACCTGTAAAAGTCGCATTTCAAATAGATCCTGAAACCTTTGCTTGGTTTCAAGCACAAGGGGAAATTGCGGAGCAATAAATGGCTGTAGCATTGGAGATTTATGCAGAAGCACACAAAGCTTATCCTCGTTCTGAAGTAAAATCCATTTAATGCTAGATAGCAAAACCTGCTTTATCCCAACAATAATTATTTACATCGACCTACTTATGTATATTTTTTAATTAAACTTGAGATAAGCATATCTGGAGTTTATGTGATGGCATGGGTATCTGGACAGAAGTTGCATGGTGATCGCTACATTATTGAAAAAGAACTAGGTAAAGGAGGATTAGGCATCACCTATCTTGCTAAAGACAAGAAAGGAAATCGAGTTGTCATCAAAACCTTAAAGGACGAAATAATATCGCATCCCAATGTCAATTGGTATCAGGAAAAATTCTTCCAAGAAGCCGTACAGCTGGGTGTATGCCGCCACGCCAATATTGTAAGGATTGATAATGTTTTCAAACAAGAACAACTAACGTGCATAGTCATGGATTACATTGAGGGGGAAGACCTTGAGAAGCTAGTTCTTAAAAAGGATGTTCTCTCTGAATCTAAGGCTTTGCATTATATTTGGCAGATTGGTGAGGCGTTGACATTTGTTCATGAAAAAGGATTGCTACATCGCGACATCAAGCCATCTAATATTATGGTGCGTGCTGCCAACTCTGAAGCAGTTCTGATTGACTTTGGTTTAGCGCGGGGTTTTATTCCAGATTTTACTCAGCAGTTGACTATGGGATTTACCCCTGGATTTGCGCCACCAGAACAATATCATCAAGAAGGCCGGTGGGGTGAATACACTGATGTTTATGCCCTAGCTGCGACTTTATATTATCTTGTGACTAAAACTTACCCTGTTGCATCTCCTATTAGAGCTTTGAAAGTACCTTTCAAACAACCCAAAGAGATCAATCGCCGCATTAGTGACAGAGTGAATCAGGCAATTTGGCAAGGTATGGCTTTAGAAACCACTATGCGTCCCCAAACAATACAGCAGTGGTTAGAATTACTAAGTACGACTACTACAAATACTGTTCAAGCTCCTTTACAATCAACTAGAAAGATTAACAATGATACGATGATGCGACTGCCTCTTGATGCGGCAACGCTCCTCCTCTGCCCAAATTGTCAGGCTAAAAACCTCCTGACTCA
>NZ_JAYGGZ010000072.1:0-26073 GCF_034931465.1 Anabaena sp. UHCC 0399
AAGCTTTTTATCTTTTATAGACAAGTCTATTGATTTTTGAATTGTAAATTGTTGATGTGTTTACTCATTCATATTACGGTATGTAGCTACTGCGGATGGTGATATCCGGTTGAGGTAACGGAATATCCAGTATTTAAAGATGGTATCTAAAATTACTGGGAAAGTAGCAATGAATAAGAAAATGAAGTCTCGATTGGCTGGTAAACCCCAATGACGAGTTATACCTTCTAAGATGACTTCCCAACCATGTGGAGAGTGAAAACCTACGAAGATATCAGTAAACAAAATAATAATAAAGGCCTTAGCACTATCACTTAAACCATAAACAACATTATCAAAAAAATCTTTTAGCACCATAATAGAAGGCTTACTCACGATTAGCAACCAAATAACCGCAGCCACAGAAAAAATATCTGCGAAAACATTTTTAATGGCATTAGCACTTTCACGACGAAAGTCCTCTGCTACTTCCTTAGCCTTTTCTTTCATCCGAATTTCTATTTCTGCTGAAGAAAGAGGGGGTGCATCGCTAATTAAGTTTTCAAATTTGATTCTCTCTTCAAATTTTTGTAATGTTAATAGGGCTTCTTCTTCCATTTCTTCATTGAGAAACACTTGCTCTACTTGAGAGTTTCTAACCCGATCAATAAGTGGACCTAAAACTAAAGCTTTTGATAATTGATGGGTTAAAAGAGGTATTATAATAAGTAGTAAAATAAATCTAATAGAAATTATTGTTCTGCGTTGTGCTTGCCGGAAATTTTGCACAACATCTTGTTCGGAATTAGGATCTAATTCAATCTGCAATCTCCCAATAGTGCTGAGGATAGAACGGGGTAAAATTCCCATAGAATCAGCTTTGGGACGCTTCTTTTTAATTTGATCTGGATTTTCTGGTGGTGATGTCGGTGCATAGATACGTTCTACTAAATCATTATTTTTAGATTTAATGATTCCTGGGGTATGGGTTAAAGATGGGTTATTATTTGGTACTGTTTTATTAGGAATATTTGGAGACTCATTGGCTACAGATTGAGAAAATGTTTTTTGATTAAAGTCAGTGTATTTGGAGGTAATATTATCAATAAAATTTAATTTTTCTAAAATTTCTGTAGGGTTAAGATACTCTATGCCTGCTTTGTTAGCAGCTTTTTGATTAGATTCATTGGCAAACCATCGGCTAAATCGAAATTCCGTTAAACGCATTCTGACTAATTTTAATTCTTTTTTGAGATCAGATTCAAAATAATCCATCACACTACTGCTGTACATGGATGATTTCAAATCTATTGTATTACCATTAAAATATTCATCTTCTATAGATTTGATTTTCAATGCTGCTTTATAAGCTTCTTCTAAAGAGCGTTCTGGGGTCTGTAAATACCATCGATAAGCGGATAGTAAAAAAGGATAAATTTTTTGGTTAAAGATAGAATTGTTCATCTTAATTAATTTTCCTGGATTGTATATTATGTAGTGATTATTAACCTTAAGTTAACGCAAAGTATAATAATAAATCTGCTAAGGATAAGGTTTATGGTTAATAATTCTGTTTGGATTATAGGTAATAGCCGTAGTGGTAAGACTAGCCGATTGGTAGAGCAATTTGGGAGTTGGCTGCAAAATGAAAAAGAAATGTACGAATTATTTTATACTAAAAAAGCAAAATTAAAATCAAGCACTTACACGCTTCCATCTTTATTGATGCAACAGGCCAAACCAGGAATTTTAGTTTTGTCTGCCAATGATGATAATCGCCGAGAATTGGGTGATAAAATTGCTACTAATACCCAAGGAAAGTATCCAGTTCGTGTCAGAACTCCATTAGGTTTTTTTCAAGATGATGTAATATTATTTTGGCCTTTACTGATTCAATTGTTGAATCTCAAGGCACAATTTCCTGTACGATTGCGCCCAGAAACTGAGCAAGAACTAGCAACTAAACTCTGGAAAACAGAGTTAAATGAAGAAATATTAAGGCGTGTTGGGGTAAATGAGTACCGCTTAGTGAGGCGCATCTTAGATTTAATGCAATTAGCAGCTTACAGTGGTACACCTTGCGAGGATATCGCTGGAATTTTGCAAACAGGTTTAGAGGAAAATAATGTCAATCTAGAGCCAGAATTTATGGCAAATTTACTGTTAGATTGGCGTAATTGGTGTTTAGAGAGAGGATTACTCACCTATGGGATTATTACTGAACTCTACACTCAGTATTTATTAACTAACGAGAATTACCAACAACACTTAGCCAACCGTTATCAAGCTGTCTTGGCGGATGATGTGGATGAATATCCTGGTGTAGTGCGTGATTTATTAGAATTGCTATTAGATCAGGGAGCGGTAGGTGCGTTTAGTTACAATCCTGATGGTGGGGTCAGGTTGGGTTTGGGGGCAGATCCTGATTATATGTCAGGGTTGGCGAGGCGTTGTCAAATAGAAACTTTGCTGGGACTTGCTGTTGACTCTCTAGCTAACAGACTAGCTGCGCCAATAGTGGAATCACTGAATACATCATTGGTATTGTCAGATTTACCAACAGTAGTACAGTCCATCCAAACGACTTCTCGTTCCCAACTATTGCGACAAACAGCAGAAGTAATTGGTAATGCAATTAAGTCTGGACAGGTAGCAGCAGAAGAGGTGGCTATCATTGCCCCTGGTTTAGATGCGATCGCTCGTTATACCCTAGTAGAAATCCTCACCAAGCAAAATATCCCCGTCGAGTCGCTCAATGACCAACGTCCCCTGATTAGTTCACCAGTAATTCGGGCATTACTCACCATGCTAGCCTTAGTCTACCCTGGTTTGGGACGATTGGTAGACCGGGATGCCGTAGCAGAAATGCTAGTTATCTTGAGTACAAAACCAGAACCATCAGAAATTCCTGCCTCATTACCTACTCCCTACTCCCCACTCTCAACAAAAATTGACCCAGTACGGGCAGGATTACTTGCAGATTACTGCTTTGTCCCCCATCCAGAACACCCCAGCTTGTTACCAGTTACAGCCTTTGAACGTTGGGATCGCATTGGCTACGCTGCAACTACAGCCTATACAGAGATTCTACAGTGGTTAGAACAACAGCGATCGCAGCAAGAATTGCGTCTAATTCCCAGCCCCATTTCCCTTTTAGACAGGGCAATTCAACGCTTTTTGTGGAATGGTAGTAACCTCCCCTACGAACAACTAGCAGCACTGCGAGAACTACTAGAAACTGCCCAACACTATTGGGAAATTGACACGAGGTTAAAACAAACAACACCAAACACCCCAGACGAGATGAATCGTGTCTCTAATAGTGCGATCGCCGAATTCATTCAACTACTGCGGCGGGGGACAATTACCGCCAACCCATACCCTCTACGTTCTATGGGCAAAACCAGGAAGGCTATCACCTTAGCAACCATCTTCCAATACCGGGCTAGTAGAAGATTTCACCGTTGGCATTTTTGGTTGGATGCCGGTTCACCCCTATGGGCAAAAGGTGGGGCTGCTACCTTGTTTGGTGCGCCATTTTTCTTGCAAGATAGATTAGGGCAACCTTGGACAGCAGAAGATGAAAAGCTAACAGAAGAAGCGAGATTACAACGGATTTTGACCGATTTACTATCGCGTGTATCCGATAAAATTTATTTGTGTCATAGCGATTTAGCAGTCAATGGACAAGAACAACTGGGGCCTTTATTACCGTTAGTTCATGCTTGTATACCTTTTGAGTGTTGAAAAAGTCTACCTTGTCTACCTTGTTTCCCCTACTCTCCTGCCCCTCTGCTTCGTCGCCAAAACTACTAAAATATTAAGTAAAGTAAACACATCTATAAAAATCAGAGTTGAAAACAATGGCATTATTTGGATTTGGCAAAAAGCTGGTTATCCCCACTCCTGAGAAAGCTTTACCAGGAAGAACACAAACCATGCCCGTACCTGCCCATCACTACGTCAACAACAACCCACTTAAACCTCCCTTCCCTGAAGGAATGGAACAAGCAATGTTTGGCTTGGGTTGTTTCTGGGGTGCAGAACGGAAGTTTTGGCAAAAAGAGGGCGTTTATACAACGGCTGTAGGTTACGCTGCTGGCTTCACACCTAATCCCACCTATGAAGAAGTATGTTCTGGCTCGACTGGACACAACGAAGTAGTTTTTGTTGTATTTGACCCCAACGTGATTAGTTACGCCGAATTACTCAAAGTCTTCTGGGAAAGTCATAACCCCACCCAAGGAATGCGCCAAGGTAATGACGTTGGCACTCAGTACCGTTCAGGAATTTATATTTATTCCCCAGCCCAAAGACAGCTAGCCGAAGCCTCACGGGATGCCTATCAAAAAGCCCTTAGCCCTGCCGGATATGGAGAAATTACCACAGAAATTATTGATGCCCCTGAATTCTACTATGCAGAAGGCTATCATCAGCAGTACCTAGCTAAAAACCCCAATGGGTATTGCGGCTTAGGCGGGACAAATGTGTCTTGTCCTATAGGTGTCTTAGAATCTCAAGGTAAATAAGGAAAGCAATATGATAGTCAATGAAAGTATATTTACTTTATCTTTATGTAAAATTACTGAAAAATTGGCCATTGCTTCATGATACATGATTGTAATCACTGAGAGGAAAAGATTAATCTCTTACTTAGGTTAAATAAACTGAAATAAACCTAAGACTTCATGCCTACTTCTAGTATTCTGAAAAAGCTCTCAATGGCTACATTGGGAGCAGCATTTATGTTCATAGGAACAGCCAGTAACGCTCAAGCTGCCGGCCTTATTCTTGATGGATTTGGAGGTTCTGCTGGTTTCGGTGACTTAGCTCTAGGCCGAAACGATGACGGTTCTTCCAACCAGCTCAATCTACCATTCCAAATCAACTTTTTTGGTGAAACTTTTGATAATTTCTATATCAACAATAACGGCAACCTTACCTTTAGAAGTCCATTAGGTACTTTTACGCCTAATTCCTTCCCTATTGCCAACCAACCAATAATCGCGCCCTACTGGGCAGACGTTGATACACGCTGTGGACTTTGCGGTGAAGTCTATGTTGCATCTCCCAACCCAGATACTGTTGTCGTCACCTGGAACAATGTTGGGTACTATGCTGCAAATAATGATAAGACAAATACCTTCCAAACAGTCCTTCGGAATCGGAGCGACACAGGGGCGGGAAACTTTGACATTGAATACCGTTATGGTCAATTGCAGTGGACAACAGGAGATGCTAGTGGTGGGACGGATGGGTTAGGTGGTACACCCGCTCAGGCAGGTTTTGATGCAGGTGATAACACTAATTTTTTGACTCTTCCTGGTTCTAGAACAAGCGAGGTTTTAAACTTGCAAAACCTCAGTAATCTACTTACTCCTGTACCAGGCTTGTGGTCTTTTGCTATCCGTAGCGGAGAATTGCCTGGTTCAACTCCAGAAAATCCATTGTTACCAGTTGTTACAGAAGATGGATTCTTATTCAATTTTAACATTGGTGATCTCAACCGGCCAATATTTATTGACCCTGTAGTTGCAATTGGTTACGACTATATCGTTGATTCCGGGCCTAACTTTGCCTCTGTTCTACTGCCAACTGGTATTGGGGATGATTTGTACGATCTATGGACATTTGACAGTTTATTGAACGATTTTGTTGATTCGGGAATAATTCTTGCAGGGGGTGATACCTACAATTTTGGTGCGGGTGGAGTAAATCGCTTCCGCATTCTAGGCATTGAACCCAATGCAGAACTTGATCCTAATGATCCTACTGCTTTTGTCACAGGATTAACATTTACAAGCACAGGTCAAATACAATTACGTCAAGTACCAATCACCCAAAACACTGATATTCAAACACCTCGCCCAGTTCCAGAACCTTCAACTATCTTAAGTTTGTGTCTGGTTGCTGGATTCGGTGCTAATTTCCGTAGAATGCGTTCCAAAAAGGTCAACAAGTTTCGTATAGAAATTTAACATTTTGACACAACAAAACTGAATTAAGGAAAGCGATCGCAACCATCTGCTTGTAGACTCGATATATTCTTATTCTTGAGCAAGTTGAGCTTTTGCCTGTTGCCAAAGAGTTTCTAACTCATCCAAATTGTAATCAGAGAGGGGGCGGTTAACTACTGCCTCCATTTTCTGTAAACGCTGGATAAATCGCTGATTTGTGCCTTGTAAACCTTCACTGGGGTCTAGATTATGCCAACGGGCTAACTGAATCACTGCAAACAACAAATCGCCTAACTCTGCTTGTTGGCGTTCCGGTGTTTCCTCCGCGACAGCCTGTTGAAATTCCTCTAACTCCTCATAGAACTTTGCCCACACCCCATCAATATTCTCCCACTCAAACCCAACAGCAGCAGCTTTTTGGGAAATCTTCATCGCTGCGGTGAGTGGGGGAAGAGTCCGTCCATAGCGGCTGAGTTTGGTACTAAGTTTTTGACTCTCTGAAGATGATTCACCTTTCTCAGTCGCCTTAATTTGTTCCCAGTTTTGCCGCACCTCATCCACACTTTGCACCGATACATCACTGAACACATGAGGATGACGACGAATCAACTTTTGGGTAATACCTTGGGCTATCTCTTGGAGAGAAAATTGACTAGATTCACTAGCTATTTGCGCCTGTAACACCACCTGTAAGAGCAAATCACCTAATTCTTCGGCAATGTCTGCCTCTGTCCCATTTTTAATCGCATCTACCACCTCATAAGCTTCCTCAATCACATAAGGTGTCAGCGTTTCAGGAGTCTGTGCTAAATCCCAAGGACAACCCCCATCAGGCGATCGCAATTTCGCCACCACCTCAATTAACTCCTGTAAGGCGGCCAAAGTTTTTCTATTCCCTTGATTTTGATTCAATTCCATAACTATTAAATACTTCCGCGTTCCGTGCAGATCAAAAGTGATGAATTAAAGGCATGATTGAGGTGAATATTACTCCTCAATCCTACTTATTCAACTACTTTATTTGGGCTTTTCGGCGAGGGGGAGTAGAACTCGGTGGACAAGTACAGTTAGAATTATTGCCCCTATTTACTGTAGACACAGCATTGGGTTTAGCTCCTATAGTGCCAATCTTAGAAAGAGCTATTTGTTTCGGAATCGTTTGAGATGAATTAATCCATTGCAAGTAACCTACATCTAAAGCAGTTAATTCTTTAACTTGTACTGGGATTTCAAAAATGAAGCTGACTTTTGTGGGAATACCAGGAGCAAAGTTGAGATCAACCCAAGACTTAGTAGTAGAACCTCCAGCACTTAATTCATTGGTAGCATATACAGTACCAGAAGAATCGATGGCATTTGTCAATGGTTTATAAGTGTCAGTAGCCGCAAATCGAATTTTAGGACGTGTATTACCTAAATTTGTAATTAAAACATCGCAAATCACTCGTGTACTTTTAGTTCTATAGCAACCACGGGCTTCAAATTTCAGGTTAGTGTCTTCATCCACCAATTGAGCCACCAAGGTTTTTTCTTCCGATTTCTGTGTAATGCCCTGACATACAGGAACAGCCATTGCAGTTGAAGTTGCTGTCCCCAAAATTAAACTAGATACAGCCACTACTTTAAACGTCCGGGTTTTGAACATAATTTATGATTCACTTCACCGATAAGACTCAAATGAGCCTTTTTACCATAATGTATCTTGGTTTTGAGTATATTTGCTGCTTTTTACTAGTAAGCATCAAGTGATTTGGGATTTGGCTGGAGAAACAACTATTCCTTTGTGCGGGGTTTAGTAATTTTTGGTTGCAACCGACGACTACCACGACTGGTAACTTTACGCTTCTTCATCTTGCTCCTAGGAAGTATTCCCCGAATCCCCTGCTTGCGAAATCGCTTGTAAGCCGAACCGCCCCAGTCGCTGAGAGAATGACTCATCGCACCCAATTCTAAGCCTAAGAATAAGGCAAAACATTCTGTAGCATAACTGGATAGCGATCGCCCCACAGTCTCCTCTAAATCCTGCCACGTAAAAGACACATTCCATAACTTTTCAGCTACAGCCACCATCAAAATTGCCACGACAGCCAGCAAACTACTGAGATAAACCACCCGCAGCGTCGTGCCAATAATCGGCCCGTGGGATAAAAAAGAGCGATGCCGGAGACTTTTTTGGTAAGGCAGCCAAATCCAGCGTAAAACACCCCAACGTTGATATTGACGCGAGTAGATATCCAAGTCAGGGCCGAACATCAACCCGCCAAACATAAACCCACCAGCCACCAACAAAGTTACATTGCCACTGCGAGTCTGCCAAAAGGTCATACCCGCCACCATTGGCAACGCCCATAAAGTAATGCGATCGTGCGTTCGACCAGAGGGCATTTAAACGTTCTCAAAAATATTTTAAAAATTTTCTCAAAAATACTAGCGCAATCAAAAATATTTTGCTATATTGTTTAGATATGAGCGCAAAAAGAAAAGCGCGAATGGGTGGTTAGCTCAGTTGGTAGAGCGCCTGCCTTACAAGCAGGATGTCATCAGTTCGAGTCTGGTACTACCCATATTTATTTACCTAATTATTATATCCACATTTATAGCTTCTTCTTACTGATATTGCAGCTTTGGGCTGTTGGCAGAGGGCTAACTTGTGATCACAGGTCTTTGGGTGTAAAGTATTACATCTGCGAGAAAAAAGACTTTCAAAAACTTGTACCTGTCAGTATCCCCCATTTCTCTAATCTCAGTGACTCATTCTGAGATAGGATAACGATGGCGACAAAATTGCAAATAAATGTAAAGAATATACATATACAAAACCCGATTTAGTCAATCAGTTTATTTTACGTAGGTAGCTTAATGTCCATGACCACGATCGCCCCTGAGCAGGTTAATAGCATCGTTTGGAATCAGCATCAAGATCCTTTTGAAATACTCGGTTCTCATCTAGTAGACCAAAACGGCAAAAACGTTTGGGCTGTGCGGGCCTACCTACCCAATGCCAGCGCAGCATGGGTAGTCTTGCCTGAACAAAGAATAGAATATCCAATGCAATCGGTACATCATCCCCATTTCTTTGAATGTACTATTGAAATTTCTGAGTTATCTAACTACCAATTAAAGATAAAAGAAGGAGAACATGAGCGTGTCATTTATGATCCCTACGCTTTTCGTTCTCCCCACTTAACAGATTTTGACTTACATTTATTTACCGAAGGCAATCATCATCGCATCTACGAAAAACTAGGAGCTCACTCCACCGAAATTGATGGTGTCAAAGGGGTATATTTTGCTGTCTGGGCCCCCAATGCTCGCAATGTCTCTGTCTTAGGTGACTTCAATGAATGGGACGGGCGTAAACACCAGATGCGTAAAGGGGCGACAGGGGTTTGGGAATTATTTATTCCCGAAATAGCAATTGGAGCGCATTACAAATACGAAATCAAAAACTGGGAAGGACACATTTACGAAAAGTCTGACCCCTATGGTTTTCAACAAGAACCCCGCCCCAAAACAGCATCTATAGTCACCGATTTAAATTCCTACGAGTGGCAAGATGAAACCTGGCTAGAGAAACGCCGTCATACAGACCCTTTGACGCAGCCAGTTTCAGTTTACGAAGTACACTTAGGTTCTTGGTTACAAGCTTCCAGCGCAGAACCAGCTAGATTACCTAATGGGGAAACTGAGCCAGTAGTCATTGCTGCGGAATTAAATCCAGGCGCACGTTTTTTGACCTATCGAGAATTAGCTGCTCGCCTGATTCCCTACGTTAAAGATTTAGGATACACCCACATAGAACTATTACCCATTGCCGAGCATCCCTTTGACGGCTCTTGGGGTTATCAAGTCACTGGTTACTACGCTCCCACATCTCGTTTTGGTAGTCCAGAAGACTTTATGTATTTTGTTGACCAATGTCACCAAAACGACATCGGCGTAATCGTAGATTGGGTTCCTGGCCACTTCCCCAAAGATGGGCATGGTTTAGCGTTTTTTGATGGTACTCACCTGTACGAACACGCCGACCCCCGCAAAGGTGAACATAAAGAGTGGGGAACTCTGGTATTTAACTACAACCGTAACGAAGTCCGCAATTTCTTAGTAGCCAATGCTTTGTTCTGGTTTGACAAGTACCATATTGATGGAATTCGGGTAGATGCAGTTGCTTCCATGCTCTACCTTGACTATTGCCGCAAAGATGGCGAATGGTTACCCAACCAATATGGCGGGAGAGAAAACTTAGAAGCAGCAGATTTTCTGCGTCAGGTAAACCATCTGATTTTTAGTTATTTCCCTGGTGTTGTTTCCGTTGCGGAAGAATCCACTTCTTGGCCGATGGTATCTTGGCCTACCTATACAGGTGGTTTGGGCTTTAACCTGAAGTGGAATATGGGCTGGATGCACGATATGCTGGACTACTTCAGCATGGACCCTTGGTTCCGCCAGTTCCATCAAAACAACGTCACCTTTAGTATGTGGTATAACCACAGTGAAAACTTTATGCTGGCTTTGTCTCATGATGAAGTCGTACATGGTAAGAGCAACATTATTGGCAAAATGCCGGGTGATACATGGCAGAAATGTGCTAATGTCCGTAGTTTATTTGCCTATATGTTTGCTCACCCAGGTAAAAAAACCATGTTTATGAGCATGGAGTTCGGACAGTGGAGTGAGTGGAATGTCTGGGCAGATTTGGAGTGGCATTTGTTACAGCATGAACCACACGAACAATTAAAAACATTTTTCAAAGAATTAAATCATCTCTACCGTTCTGAGCCTGCTTTGTACACTCAGGATTTTGCGAAAGAGGGGTTTGAGTGGATTGATTGTAGCGACAACCGCCATAGTGTAGTTTCCTTCATCCGCCGTGACAAAGATACAGAGGATTTTCTGGTAGTGGTTTGTAACTTTACACCGCAACCACATTCTCACTATCGCGTTGGTGTACCAGAAAAAGGATTTTATACTGAGTTATTCAATAGTGATTCCCGTCAGTATGGCGGTAGTAATATGGGTAACTTAGGCGGTAAATGGACGGATGATTGGTCAATGCACAATCATCCTTACTCGCTGGATTTATGTTTACCACCTTTGGGTGTGTTAATGCTTAAGTTAGATAGAGAGACGACTGCTAAAGCTCTATATTCGTAATTTTAAGGGGGTGGGTAATTCCCACCCTTTTTTAACGCAGAGGGGCGCGAAGTTACCGCAAAGTAACGCAGAGTATTTTCAAAACTGATGCGTTACTTTTAACTCAGCACTTATAACTTTTGATCGCTTAACCAAGAATTACATAAATTAAGACCCCGCTTCAATGGTGTTAATCCAAATTTGATGATTAATCTGATGGGACGAATTAAATAATAAAGACTAGAGAGAGATTTGGGTAAAGGTAAAGAGACATAATCTTTATCTTTGGGAGTCATGGCAAATCTCAACACAAAAAGACATAGTAAAGCTCTATGTTTAAAGCTTTCCATAACTCGGAAATGAAAAGCTAAACGCCAAGACCAAAAAGACCTTTCAAATACATCTAGTGGTTCATCACTTTGAATCAACAGTTTTTCTTTTACTTCGGTAGAGAGGGTTGTAATAATAGGATTTTTGTGAATCTTTTGCTGAACTTCTGCTGGTAAACTTATTTTTTGGATATCTTCTGCCAAGAATAAGCCTAGTAGCAGCATTCGTTCGCAACCTTCCTTTTTAGCTTGCTCTAAGAGTTTTGTCCATTGAAGTTCGGGATGAGATTTAATTAATTCGGCAATATCACAAATCCAAGATAATCTTTGCCATAAATCCTTACAGCCGTGAACGCAAAGATATAGTATTGAGTCTTCTAAGGAAAGTTGCAGGATATCGCTACCAGCAAGAGAGATAGGTTGCAGGCGTTCCCACAAAACATCAAAATTTGGTTTAAAAGCAAAATAAGTTGGTGTAAATTCCCAGTGCAGGTCTATTAATATCATTCCGTCTTCACTCAGCAAACTGTATTCACAAAATACTTCTTGCAGTTCTTTTTGTGCTTCAGTTAAATATTCTTTTGTTTGGTATTTTTGAGCTTGCAAAAGTTCTATTGTTCTGGGAATATCTTGCTTGTTTACTAAAATATCAAGGTCGCCAAATTTTCGTAATGCCAGATTACCATAGGCTAAAGTTGCTAAGACAGGCCCTTTAAATGGAATGGCGCGAATATTATTAGCTGTAAGTAATTTCAGGATATTAACAAGTTTGTGAGCCAGAAGTAAGTTATTGAGGGTGATTTTTTGACAATGGGTGTGTAAAGATTCCAAAATGCTCTGGGGAACTTCATCTGGACAAGTTTCCTTGAGGCTCGAATACAGAAGTGTTTGTACTCTATGCCAAATAGCAATTTTAATTAAATAATTCCAATCTATTTCTGCTATTACTAGCTGTTTAATTTTGGCTGCTGTTTCTGAGTCGATTTTAGTGTTAGCACAATAGACCAACAATTCTGCTTCTTTGTTGGTGGTTAATGGCTGCGTTTGAGCAGATATTTGCGGTAATGCAATCATTTTGTGTAGAACTTACTAGCCCGGTTATTTTGATGAAACACACTTGTTTGATTTTCTGATCTAATTTCATCAGTGAACAACTAGTTATATGAAAATTCGGTAAAGTCTTTACACAAAACGCTGTAATAGACCAGTAAATACGGCTGGTAATTCTAGATGGGGTAGGACTCCTGCGTCTGCGATCGCATAAAATTCTTGAATAGCACTTAAGTTTAAACTCATCAACCGCCGTCCTAGCTTGATGCTGGTGAATTGTGCTTTCTCTCCCCAAAACAATACTGTGGGAATTTTGAGTTGTTGTATATACAAACTCAGGTCAAAGTACAAGTCACCGCGTAAAAATGCTAGAGCCGCAAATTTAGCATTAGGCTGCTGTGCTGAGGTGAGATAAGCTTCTACTATTTCTGGAGTGACGCGTTTTGGTTGAGCAAACAGGAAACTTTCGAGAAAGTTTCTGACTGCAACTTCATTTTCAGCCCCAAGGGCATAAATGAGATTATCTAATAAGGGTGTATTAATTATTGGTAGTGGTAGTCTGCGTCCCGCACCTTGGCCAAAGTCATCAAAGCCAGAAGGACACACCAAACACAGGTTTTTGAATAACTCAGGTTGCTGAATAGCCAAACGGATAGTTAGAGCCGCAGTAAGGGAAGAAGCTACTACTGTTACAGGTTGGTGACAAGTTTGGGTGATAAGTTCGGTAATTGTTGTTAGGTAGTCTTGAATCTGATAATCCCGGACTGGATGAGCAGATTCTCCCCAACCAATTAAATCTGGCGCGAGGATGCGATGAGTAAAAGCAAAAGCCGGGTAAACTTTTGACCATTCGTAAGCAGATGCACCACCACCAAAATTATGCAGAAATAGTAATGGCGGTAAGTCTTCAGTGTCAGTATTCAGCCAAGGTGCAGCAGTTTGAGTATAGTAAACTGTTTTTCCTAGAGATGTATTGATAACTTTATGCCCAAAACCAGGCGGTTGAAACTGAAGCATAGGGTTAGTGATGAGTAGTGAGTAGTGAGTAGTAGTGCTGTTAGCGGTAGCGCCGCGTTTAGCCGGTGCTGAGTTGTTAGTGGTCTGTTAGTTATTAGATAAATCTAGTGGATTGAAGTTAAGGATACTTCAAGTGTTGAATTAACTTTTTACTCATTACTCAGCACTTTTATGCTTTGTCGCCAGTGATTTGGGTGAGTTGATTTAGGCGATCGCCACTGATATGGTATGCTGCTCCAAACCCAATCACAAATCTTCCCTCAGTAGGAGTCAGGCGGAAAATGCGAAAGTCAGCCAAGCTGCGCAAAACTTCGATAATCTCACCAAAACGTTGCTGAAATTGATCAACTACTTGATTCCATGTATCAGATTCTCGCTCAATCAGAGTAGCAGTACAATCAAAACTCAACCGACGACGAGCAAAAATCTGATTAGTCTTTGTCTCATCCTCAATAAATAAAACACATACATGAGGATTAGCATAAATATTTTGAGTGTGAGTTGATAACCCACTTACATATATATATACATTCTTAGCATCATCCATCACAAAGGGAGTATAACTAGCATTAGGAATACTCTGCTCATTTACTGTACTAATAATTACACTCTCAAAATCTTGAGTAAAACCTTCATACTCAGCTTGAGCTTTTTCTAGTTGACTCATAAGTAAATTTCTATTTATTTAGCCATACCTAATTAATTATCCTAACGCGCTGTAACAATAAGATGTTTAACTAATCAATCATCTAGTTACTCCAGCCAAGGATAGACAACTCATAACTCAGCAGCGGCTAAACGCCGCGCTACCGCTAACACCACTCACTACTCAGGACTCATAACTCAGCACTCACCACTCCGTTATCATGTAGCAAGAAGAGAATTATGAAGATGCAACTGTGGCTGATAAAAATCGTTCTCAATGGGACTTAGGCAGATTTGTTGAAACCTTGACCTACTTCGAGGTATTTCCTTTCCTGACCTGGGTACAGCAATTAATCCAAGGTCGCCCCCATGATCATCAATATCTACCTAATGGAGCAAAAAACGTGGGTGTAATACTAGTAGCAGGTGCAACGGGTGGCGTTGGTAAAAGAGTAGTTAAGCGGTTGTTAGAACGAGGTTATAAAGTCCGCGCACTAGTGCGAGATATTGATAAAGCCCGGTCAATTCTTAGTAATAATGTTGATTTAGTAGCTGCGGATATCACTAAACCAGAAACTTTAACTCCAATGGTTATGGCTAATATTCAAGCCGTAATTTGTTGTACAGCGGTGCGTGTACAGCCAGTAGAAGGAGACACAGCAGATAGGGCTAAATACTATCAAGGTGTAAAATTTTACCAACCAGAAATTGTGGGTGACACTCCTGAAACTGTAGAATATCAAGGAGTGAAAAACTTAGTTGATGCGGCTGCAAAATATCTATCCTCAGCCGATGAAAAACTTATATTTGATTTTACAAATCCCTCCACAGAATTAAGAAATATCTGGGGTGCGCTAGATGATGTCGTTATGGGAGGCGTAAGTGCGAGTAATATGCAGTTGTTAGATAACACTGCTGTGTTTACTGGTAATGTTTCCACAGCTAATTCTGGTGGATTTGCATCTGTGAGAACGAAAAATTTTGAGCCACCTTTTAATTTATCTGGCTATAAAGGTGTAGATTTGCGTGTTAAAGGTGATGGACAGCGTTATAAACTCTTCCTGCGGACTGATAGCAAATGGGACGGATTAGGTTACAGCTATTCATTTGATACTGTAGCTAACACTTGGATTAATGTCCGCATTCCCTTTACTGATTTTGTACCTGTATTTCGAGCCAAAATAGTTAAAGATGCCCCAGCAATTGATCAAAGTACAATTAGTTCTTTTCAACTGATGTTGAGCAAATTTGAATATGATGGTGCGTTAAATCCCCATTTTTCAGCAGGTAACTTTGCTTTGCAGTTGGAATCTATGAAAGCTTATGGGGGAACAACTACACCACAATTTGTTCACGTTAGTTCCGCAGGCGTAACTCGTCCTGGAAGACCGGGAATTAATTTAGATGAAGAACCGCCAGCAGTAAGGTTAAATGACCAACTGGGAGGTATTTTAACTTGGAAATTAAAAGGGGAAGATAGTTTAAGAGCCAGTAGCATTCCCTATACAATTATTAGACCCTGTGCATTAACAGAAGAAGTAGGAGGTAAAGAGTTAATTTTTGAGCAAGGTGATAATATAAAAGGCAAAATCAGCCGTGAAGACATAGCAGAATTATGTGTACAAGCTTTAAATCAACATAATGCCTGTAATTTAACCTTTGAGGTGAAAGAAGGAACTAATACTGCTCAAAATATTAATTGGCAAGATTTATTTTCTCACTTAAAACCTGATTAATAACGTATAATTTTTCTCGAAATAATCTCCTTCCTCGAAGTTCTGTTCGGCAGAAACCGCCGCTCAGACTTCTCTTTGCCGTGAGAAAGGGTCTATGGTATACCTCTGAAGAAATACCATATCAGAGAATTGCTAAAATAATAAATGTACATCACTAAGTAGCTAGGGATTAATAAATTAAAATTTGTAGTAGAAACTTTATTCCTAATGATATTTTTTTTCAGGTAATAAGCTACAACTACAAACTAGGTTTTTTTGTATATTTAATTATGCCTAACTACTTATCTCCCCCTTTTGGAGTTAATACAATGTTTCGCAGATTATTACTCGCTGTGTCTTTGGTCATTATTATCTGGCTGGGGTTACTCTCAAACCCTGCTACATCACAGCAAGTTGAATCTCGCCTGAATAATTTACAAGTGGATTTAAATCGTGTTGAGTTACGGTTAAATCAAATAGAATCAAGATTCAATCAAAATCGACAGTCTCCATCCCCAAGAACACCAATTACGATACCTCCAGGTTCGAGAAGAACTATATCACAAGCAGAGCGAGAGCAGATGTTTGATAGGTTGGCAACTTTAGTAGTCGAATTAAAGCAACAAGTTAATAACTTAGAGACGCGAGTTTCTAAACTAGAATCACGTTAACTAAACTGCGATCGCTCACATTGAATTTCTTTACCATTACCCAAGAGGGTTTACGCTTCTATGCGGAATTATTTAAGCTGATCAAATGTCATGGTCAATCTGTAATTTTTCTCTAAATATCAGCATTGACCAAAAAGCGGTAACTTTTCAATAGTTAACTGTTTCTCCTCAGCATATAAAATACTGACATCAGCTTATTACTAGTATCAATAGTAACTTTATTATTTTAAAATACTTTTGGGATCTTTTTGGAACTATCAACAATAATTTTGCGTCATTCCATCTACTGTTCTTCCAGTGTCAATCGGTGTCAAATCAATGTCAGTGCTTAGACATTTCAACTACTTTTGGAAACTAAAGAGTAGAAATTGATGAATGTCTAACGACTTACAGATAATTTTACAATAATTACAGGAATCTTATTTCTTCAGGTTGTATCTACTAGATAAAAATGCAGGAGTCTGTAGTGAGAGTTCCGTAAACTAGACGGAATACCAATTCAAAATTCTAAATACCCTACAGGTTCTCTCCGTTCGCGGAGCGTGTCGTAGACAGAGGCTAACGCCAACGCATAGCGTCTTGTAGGGATGAAAAGGCTATGCCTACAAAATTCATAAAGCCATATGTCGCAAGGGTTTCTGAGTTTGTATTTGTTGCCTATTTCTGGAGAATTGGTAGAAGTAAAACAGACTTGATATCTTGCTTTGATACCTAAGTTCTGTAAATTACTTACTTGCAAACTTGTTTAATTGAATGGTTTGAGCGAAAAAAATGTTGATATTTGAAATTTATGTACTGATTGATTAATAGAAATATTACTAACTTTCGGGATATTGATAAATGTAGTCCTAAAATTTTTGATAAATATATCGATAATTCTCAGAGGGAAATTTAAAAGTGTTCAGAATTTTAATTGATGCTGATTTAATCTTAGAAGCTGTCATGAATCGGAGTGAATTAACAGCCGATGTTAGCAAATTATTAGAAATGGTAGATTCATCTATTCAAATGTACTTAACAAATGTTGGCTTGCAGAAAATTTATGCCTATACTGCTTGTTTAAAAAATCGTCAGATGGCTAATATAGTAGTTGATTGGTTAGGAGAAAATATTAAAATTTGTATTGTTGACCAAAGTATGATGCACACAGCACGTTTATCACCTTTAAAAAACTTTGAATCTGCTGTAGAGGTAGTGTGTCTCAATCATTATCAATTGAATGCAATTATTACTAATCAGCCAGAAGATTTTAGAGAGTTGGTTAATAGGTTTTATATTTGGTCTTTTCGCGATTTATGGTTGCGTGTTAATCTAGAAACTCAGTTGCAGGTATCTTTCTAAAATAGAGCTATTCTGGGTTAGCTTCGCTAAATTATACTAGAATCGACGGACGATATTTTATATCTAGCCTAACAAGAAAAGCCAAGCTGCATATAAGGGTTAATGCCATTGCCAAAACTTCGGAAACTGACACCGCAGACTTTTAGCAAATTTTAAACTCTAAAAGAGTATGAGATCCTACCAGAGCAAAATATTTTTCGGTGTTGCTTTGAAAGTATAGATAAATCTTATTTATTGCTAGTCCCTTATGTAAAATATTTTAACAAATATACAAAACTTTTTTAGTAATTTTATAGGCGTAGGTTTTCTTTGGTGCTACGATCTACGACTATAGATAGATAAAAGTGCTGTAGCTGTGAAACAAAAGCCAAAACCAAGGATCGCTTTGCTTCGAGAAAAAGCAGGGCTAACCCAGCTTGAACTGTCCCGTCTTGTAGGCGTAACTGAAAGCACTATTCAAAACTGGGAAAGCGGACGAACTGGGACAGATCATATTGAAAGAATTATTAGGTTTTGTAAAGCTTTGAATTGTCAAGTGGAAGACCTAATAGACTATACAAGCGAGTCAACAGATGAGTCTGTAGCTAAACCCGCTTCATTAAATGACTTACATCAACTGTTAGGAAATCATGAGCCGATTCCAGTTAATACTTCTGATACCGAGGTCACTCAGCAACCACAAGTTAAAAGCACCTGAAACATATCTTTGAAAGATATCTAAATATGTTATGTAGGGTGTGTCAGCCAGATCAAACCTTGCGATACCAAGAAATTATTTGTACTGACACTCCTTACTAACAGATTTTATGGGATAGATTTTTTCGTGTTTCCCAGAATTTAAAATTCCCTTTGAAAATCAAGCTATAGTAGTCAAAATCAGCTTAGTTTCTGCGGGGAAAGTAGGCATTAATAAGTTTTTATGCTTAGTTGTGGTAAATTCTGTACTTTGTCAAAAGTTGGCTTGAGTTTGTTGCCATAGGGCATCAACAGTCACAAATTGATAACCTGTTTGTAGCAGATGAGGGATGAGAATTTGGATGGTTGCGGCCACATCTTGCCCACCACAAGCACCATCATGTAAAACAATTAATGAGCCATTTTGTACTTGCTTCATGACTCGCTGTACTACTTTATTTACTCCTGGTCTGACCCAATCTTCTGGGACAACACTCCACATCACCGGACGATATTGCCATTGTCTAAATAAGTTGAGAGTTTTAGGTGTAAATAACCCATTGGGAGGTCTGACATCTCGGACTTTTACAGGTAGGATATCGCAAGCATGATAAATAGCGGTTTGAGTTTTTTCTAAACTTCCTTTGAGGTCTTTGGGTGAGAGCCTAGTAAAAGAGCGATGATCATAACCATGTAACCCGATCCAGTGTCCGCGATCGCTCACTGCTTTGGCAATGGTTGGTGAACGATTGACACAAGCACCCAACCAAAAAAAGCTAGCTTTGATGTTGTACCGATCTAACACTGCTAGCACTTGGGGTGTGTATTGAGGATGAGGCCCATCATCAAAAGTGAGGGCGATTGTTTTAGTGTGAAGATTTCCACGCCATAGACAGTTGGGAAAAGTCGGTTGGAGAATCCGGTAAGCTATTGGTAATAGGGGCGCAAGTTCCATTCTTGATAGGGAACAGGTGACAGGGGTTATTTGGAAATGTCTACAACTGATTTCTGCTGACTCATTTTTTTTGCTTTATCTAAACTTGGTCGTCTTTGACCTACGACATCACAAAATAAATCTTCATAGTTCTCAATTGCCTGCTCAAAGGAGAATTTCTCTAGAGCAAATTGTCTACCTTTATATCCTAACTTAGCGGCTAGTTCCGAATCATTGTATAACTCCAACACTGCTGCGGCTAATGCTTCTGAAGACTCTGGTTCTACAATTACACCGCCACCACTCTCGGTAATTACTTTGGCTGCTGTTCCAGTGGCGGGTACTGAACCCACTACCGGACGGCCAGCTGCTAACAATAGAGGAATCTTAGAAGGCATATTGAAGGAAATCACATTACTTTTCTGCACAATCAAGCCCACATCAGCAGTTGCTAACATTTCGGGTAATTGTTCTCTCTTTTGCAATGGTAGGAGTAAAACGTTATCTGCACCACAAGCTAGACAATGTTGCTGCAATCTGATCAAGGCTGTAGATTCACCCACAATCACAAAACTAATATCTGGAATATGACGCAAATAAGCGGCGGCGGCGATGACAGTTTCTAGGCCTTGTGTCAGAGCAATGTTACCAGAGTACATCACCACAAATTTGCCATCTAGTTGGTGAGTAGTTCTCCAAGGGTTACTCTTAGGTAAGGGACGAATGAAATTAACATTGACCCAATTGGGAATACAAACCATCTTTTGGGGATTGACTCCCTTATTCACTAAATTTTCTAAAAAGCCATCAGAAATTACGCTAATTCTAGTAGCATGACGATAGGCAAACTTTTCTATGGCTTCACAGAAGCGAATCATTAGCTTATTTGTCATCAGTCCGACACGAATAGCTGCTTCTGGTAAAATGTCTTGTACGTTTAGTACCACAGGACATTTATACAGACGACCTAGTAAGATCGCTGGTAGTGAAACTAGTAATGGCGGTATTGTGAGGAGAATGACATCAGGCCGCTTACCATTAAAGGCTTGCGGTAAACTGGTAAATATAAAACTTAATTCTAAAAGCAACCGATCTATCAAATTGGGTTTTGATTTAATTCGCAGATAACTACGCTGAATCTTCACGCCATTCTTTTTTTCTGTAATGTACCATTTACCCCGATATCCTTCGTAAATTTCTCGTTGGGGATAGTTAGGCATTCCCGTAATTACCCGTACTTCATGACCCTGCTCTACTAAACCTTCTGCTAGTTCGGTGATCAGAGGCGCGATGCCAATCGGCTCTGGATGGTAGTTGTAAGAATAAATCAGAATTTGCATGAGCTGTAGGTAAGTTTTGTAGATCAGCCTGAAAAAACGTGTACAGTCAATGTCAACTGAGTTTTGATGCAGTGCTTAGGGCTGTTTTTGGAAAACTTTTGCAGCACATATACTTTTATCGAGAGATACAATCTTACTTCTTACGTGATTATAGAAATACATAATACAAATTTTTACGAATTACTGTAGAAAAATTACTTAGGAGTAGGATATCAATCTCTTTCTACGAATTAAGTTATTGGTTTTGAGATTCTATCTAAATGAAATTACCAAAACAATAGATTTTTGTGGGTGTTGATATTTGTACTTGGTATCGTTAATTTTATTTTCTAACAAGAATTGTAGCTTTATATTCACCATGCCTGAGGGTTTTTACGGGTGATTCATCAAATCTTTAAAATTTTCTGCAAATTTTCATTTAAATATTAAATTTTTATGTATATCCAATTATTTGTAAGTGTGTTAAGCGTTTAGCATTGATCAAAAATCTCAATTCATCCTGCCAATATGCAACGCCAATTTATGATGTTTTAAACAACTTTAAAAATATCCCCCAAAAACCCAGTATTTGGCTATGGGCGATCGCGGCTGACTAAAGACGGACACTAGCAAGAAAGTCATGCATTAGTAGCTTGGCATAGTCTACGTCAGCATTGTGGCGAGGTAAACTGTTGGAATTGACCAATAATATAGTTAAGCTACGCAACGTTAAAAACAGAGTCCTATGTCGGCATTTTTATTAGAAGTTGGTACAGAAGAACTACCTGCAAACTTTCTGAGTGGTGCGATCGCACAGTGGCGATCGCGTATTCCCCAAAGTTTAGCGGCCCACAGCCTCGCCTATGAATCTGTAGAAGTGTACGGTACACCCCGACGTTTGGCGGTACTGATTACAGGTTTACCATCCCAGCAACCAGACCGGGAAGAAGAAATCAAAGGGCCACCAGCCCAAGCAGCTTTTAAAGATGGTCAGCCTACCCAAGCTGCTCTAGGCTTCGCTAAAAAGCAAGGTGTAGCGATTGAAGCGTTAGAAGTGCGCCCCACCGAAAAAGGGGATTTTGTGTTTGTGCAGAAGAGCATCCCCGGCCGGCCTGTGGCGGATATCTTGACGGAACTTATACCCCAGTGGATTTACTCTTTGGAAGGTAAGCGGTTGATGCGGTGGGGGGATGGGGATGTGAGGTTTTCCCGTCCCATTCGTTGGTTAGTGAGTTTGTTAGATGGGTCGGTGTTGCCCATTGCATTAGAAAATGGTGCAATTAAGATTCAGAGCGATCGCATCTCTCACGGTCATCGCGTTTTACATCCCGAAACTGTCACCATTCACAATGCTAGCGATTACGTTAAAACCCTGCGCTATGCTCACGTAATTGTAGACCCCCAGGAACGTACCAATTTAATTCAAGAACAAGTACAGGCGGCGGTTGAGAAACTCAACGGTAGTACAGAAATGTACCCCGATTTGTTAGCGGAAGTCACGAACCTTGTAGAGTGGCCTTCCCCAGTGGTGGGTAAATTTGAAACCGAATTTTTAGCCTTACCCACGGAAGTAATTACTACTGTCATGGTAAGTCACCAGCGTTATTTCCCGGTGTTTCAGGCTGGGAGTACCACTACACTGCAATCATATTTTGTCACCGTTGGCAATGGCGACCCCAACAAAGCAGAGATTATCGCCGTGGGGAATGAAAGGGTAATCAGAGCCAGGCTAGCTGATGGACAATTTTTCTATAAATCTGACTTATCTAAGGCGTTGGAGAATTACTTACCCCAACTAGAAACTGTCACCTTCCAAGAAGATTTGGGTTCTTTGCGTGCCAAGGTAGATCGGATAGTTAAAATTGCGGGAAGAATTAGTAGTCAACTGCAACTAACTGCAAGTGCTTCTCAACAGACCGAAAGAGCAGCATTATTATGTAAAGCCGACCTTGTAACCCAAATGGTCTATGAATTCCCAGAGTTACAGGGAATTATGGGACAAAAATATGCGATCGCTAGTGGGGAATCAACGGAAGTCGCCAGAGCAATTTTTGAACATTATTTACCACGAGGTGCTGATGATATCCTCCCCCAAACCTTAACAGGTCAAGTTGTCGGTTTGGCAGATAGACTCGATACCTTAGTCAGTATCTTTGGTTTGGGATTAATTCCCACTGGTTCTTCTGACCCCTTTGCATTGCGACGCGCCGCTAACGCTGTAGTTAACATTACTTGGGCGGCAAATTTACAAATCAATTTAGCCACTCTATTAGAGCAAATCACCTCTGACTTTGCTACCCAATACAACAAAGACCTAGCCCAATTAACCACAGCCTTACAAGAATTTTTCTTACAACGGATTCGTACCTTGTTGCAGGAAGAAAAACAAATTGATTACGACTTAGTAAACGCTGTTTTAGGCGAAAATGACCCAGAATATACAGAAAGGGCATTAGAGGATTTATTAGATGTACGCGATCGCGCCTTATATCTGCAACAAATCCGTCGCGACGGGACACTAGATAAAATCTACGAAACCGTGAACCGTTCTACACGGCTAGCAGCCCAAGGTGATTTGGATACCAAACAGCTAAACCCCACAAGTTTAGTCAGTCCCGAACTATTCCAAAAGTCTTCCGAATCAGCCTTCTATGAAGCCTTAGTCAAACTAGTACCGCAAACTCAAGCCGCACAACAATCACGCAACTATCAACTGTTAGTAGCAGGATTAGAAAATATTGCGCCAACAGTGGGTAATTTCTTTGATGGGGCGGATAGCGTCTTGGTGATTGATCCTGACCCAAAAATTAAGCGGAATCGGTTAAATTTACTGGGATTATTGCGAAATCACGCCCGTGTGTTAGCTGACTTTGGGGCGATCGTCAAAAATTTGTAGCGTAAAGCAACAAAATATGGTGTAATTTTTGCCAATTAGCGGTAACATAATGAGTGCTTAACCAGGGAACTCTGCCACAGTCTATGTCCAAAGCCCATATCATTGGATTCGGAAAATCCGGTATTGCTGCGGCGAGATTGTTGAAACGGGAAGGTTGGGAGGTAGTTCTGAGCGATCGCAACGCCTCCGAAAACCTTCTCAAACAACAACAAGCACTTGCCGAGGAACAAATCACCGTTAAATTGGGGTATTCACTAGAATTAGATGGTGCTGATTTACCAGATTTAATTGTTGTTAGTCCGGGTGTGCCTTGGGACATCCCAGCGTTAGTAAAAGCGCGAGCATTAGGCATAGAAACAATTGGCGAAATGGAATTAGCTTGGCGAAATCTGCAAGCAGTGCCTTGGGTGGGAATCACCGGCACTAACGGCAAAACCACCACCACCGCCTTAATCGCTGCCATCTTTCAAACGGCGGGATTTGATGCCCCAGCCTGTGGTAATATCGGCTACGCTGCCTGTGAAGCGGCGTTAGCTGAAAAAGCACCAGACTGGGTAATCGGAGAAATGAGCAGCTATCAAATAGAATCTTCTGTGTCTTTAGCTCCTCAGATTAGCATCTGGACGACTTTTACCCCAGATCACCTAGCTCGTCATCAAACTATAGAAAATTATTACAACATCAAAGCCAAGCTGTTACGTCAGTCTCAATTGCAAGTCTTCAACGGCGATGATGCTTATCTGCAAAAAGTGGGTGTAACTGACTGGCCTGATGCCTACTGGACAAGTGTTAAAGGTAAAGACTTTCTGATTGGGGAAAAAGGCTTTTATATTGAGGATGATTGGGTTGTAGAGCAGTTACAAGCCGATTCTACACCCCAAAAAATCATTGAAGCCTCAGCTTTGCGGATGGTGGGAGCGCATAATCAGCAAAATCTCCTCATGTCCGTAGCCACAGCACGATTGGCGGGGATTGCACCAGAGGCGATAGATAAAGCCGTGCGAGACTTCCCTGGAGTTCCCCACCGTTTAGAGCATATCTGCACTTGGGAAGGCATTGATTTTATTAACGACAGCAAAGCCACTAACTACGATGCGGCGGAAGTCGGACTAGCATCGGTGAGTAGTCCAGTGGTGTTAATTGCTGGTGGAGAAGCTAAACCAGGGGATGATATTGGCTGGTTAGCAAGTATTCAAACTAAAGCGGCGGCTGTCTTGCTCATAGGTGCGGCTGCACCAGTATTTGCCCAACGTCTGCAAGCAGTAGGTTATAGCAATTATGAAATTGTGGAAACTATGGAGAATGCAGTGCCTAGAGGTGCAGAGTTAGCCAAACAACATCAAGCATCTGTAGTATTACTATCTCCAGCTTGTGCTAGCTTCGACCAATACCCGAATTTTGAAGTACGAGGCGATCGCTTTCGGCAGTTATGTTTAGAATTCGTAAAAGAGGGTGTAGAGGTATAGGGTTGTAATAGTCCGTCTTACCCCTATTAAGGCAGACTTCCAGTCTCTGGGGAGGCATTGCTCATGTTTTTGATTTCCTCTATGACGGCAATGGCATTTGCGATCGCATCTTCGGTTCGGATTTTTGCCCCTAAATCAGCCGCACGCTGGCGCATAGTCTGATCTGTCACAGCTTTTTGAATTGCTTGTGCAAGTCGTTCAGCAGTGAGCAGAAGCCAGCGTTGCCAGGGGAACATTTTATAACTATTTCCAAACACGAGAGGATGTGCTGAAAGCGGTTGTGGCATCTCTGAGTGATCAGATGAATCAAAAGATTTGGGCGCAGTCTGTGGCGATCGCTGATCCTGCCGAAAGAATGGCGATCGCTATTCGCCAATTTCTGCATCAATCGATTCAGGATTCTACATGGGGATGGGTAATTGTCCGAATCGGATTAGTGGCAGCCCCACTGAGTGAAACCATAGAAAGAGGCGTGATGACCGACCTGGAAGCAGGCATACGACTGAATCGTTTTCAGGTTGATAGCTTACAGGCAGCGATTGATTTGATTTTGGGAACAGGGTTGATGGCAATGCGTAGTATTCTGGAAGGACAGACAGAGCCAGATCACCCTGAGCAGATCGCTAAAATTATTCTCAAAACACTGGGTGTTGCTGATGCTGATGCTCATGCGATCGCTTTCAAATTTCTAGAGCCTTTGGTATTTGAGTGATAGAAAAAAGCTTGAATTTAGCAGATTATAAACCAGGAATCGTTACATCTATCGGTGTCACCTGTGTTGCCAGCTGCGTCAAAGGCGGTTGAATGGCTGTTTGATTTCCCACTACCAGAGTCACCATATTTTCTGGTTTGAGGTATTGCTGTGCTGCTCGTTGCACATCAGCTGCTGTAGTTGCTGCTACGGCTTTTTGGTAGCGAAATGGAAAATCTTCAGGATAACCGTAAT
>NZ_JAYGGZ010000073.1:0-24319 GCF_034931465.1 Anabaena sp. UHCC 0399
CACTACCTAATTTACTCTCAATGTCTGTTAGCTGTACAGCCCCAGAATAGTTTTTACCATTCATTACAAAGAAAGGTGTACCTGGGACCCCCAATTTTTGGGCTAGCTGCATATCTTGTTTAATGCTTGGCTCGGCAAGTAGGCGATCGCTGTTAAACTTCTCCATATCTAGATTTAGTTTCTTGGCAATATCTAAATACAAATTGTCTCCAAGTTGCTTTTGATTGGTAAATAAAGCATCATGATATTCCCAAAACTTGCCCTGCTGATTTGCAGCCCAAGCCGCTTTTGCAGCTGATAGGGCTTCAGAATGAGTGGGCAAAGGTAAATTTTTATAAACTAATGTCACCTCATTTCGATGCTTGACTAACAAATCCTGCAATTTTTTATGCGCCTCAGCACAGTAGGGACATTGAAAATCAGAAAATTCTATTAACACGTTTTTTGCTGGTATCGTTCCCATTGTGGGGGAATTTGCAATCACCGCTTCGGGATTAGCTTGCAAATCCTCTAAAAATACCTGTCGTGATTGATTAATTTGCTGTTGTTGCTGCTGCTGATATGCTTGGACAGATTCAATAATTGCTTCTGGGTGTTTGCGGAGGACGTCTAAGACTTGCTGTTCTAGTTGAGGATTAGGATAAGTAACCGCTTGTGCAGGGAATGACCAGCTTAGGACTAGACAAAGTAAGCTGAGTATTAGGTAGGTGGGTAAATAGCGAAAGAAGTGACCCATAGCAAAATACTGGATAAATTAACATCTCCCTAAGTATTCCCTGGAATAATACCAATTCGTAATTCGTAATTCGTAATTCGTAATTAATCAAGTCTGAAAAGAGGGAATGGGGAAGAGAGATTTTCATGCCCTAGTTGTGGGGTTTTAGCTTGAATACTATCTTTCTTTGACTCACAACTCAGCACCCTGCTCACGCCTCGTTACCGCTAACAACATACTGCTCAACGTTACGCTCCGCACTCAGCACCGGCTAACGCCGCGCTACCGCTAACACAACTCAGCACTCTCAAGACCCTGTTGGTACTACTTGTGGTTGTAAATAACCAATTAAATCTTGAATTCCCTTTTGCAAATACCGCGTTACTGTCATGGGGCTAGTACCAATACTTTTGGCGGCATCCTTACGGGACAATTCTTTTAAAAATACCATTTCCACAGCTTGGCGGGGCTTTTCTTCTAACATATTAATTGCCCCTTGCAGTTGTTGCCGTTCTTCGTTTTGTTGCTGCAAAGCTGTAGAACGGGGACAAGGAAGTGCTTCACCCAAGGTAATTTGGCAATCAACATAGTGAACGGCTGTAGCATCTAAACTCAAAGGCATCCGATTTTGGGCTGCTAACTTGGTTTCTTGCCATTCTTGTACAGATACCTTGAGTTCCTTAGCAATTTCTGAATCCTTGGGAGGACGACCTAAAGACACTGCCAACTCTTTACGGACTTTTTGTCCTTCGTTGTACAATTCTTGCCAACGGCGGGGTATCTTTAATAGAGTACTGCGATCGCGCAAGAAATGCAGCATTTCACCGCGAATATATGGTACAGCAAAGGAACTAAAAGCGTATCCTTGGCTGGGATCAAAACGCTCAATCGCCCTGATTAAACCAAAATAACCAATCTGTTCTAAATCTTCATAAGGTTCATTACATTGATGACTAAATTTGTGAGCCATCTTTCTCACTAATCCAGTATGTAACTGAACTAGTTGATTACGAAGTTTAATAGAAGGATTGTGGTGGTATAAGTGCAATAACTCCATACCATCAATTTGCATAGAGGACTCACTTGCTGTCATATAAAAATTCCTTGTTTGTAACTCCTTTTTTTGCCAAAATGGAGCTGCGTATCTCTTTAAATCTGTAATTATTTTCCTTAGACAAGGCTGATTAAACCATCGTCGTTTCACTGAAATTATTGGTGGGACATCTCCACCATTCCGTATTTTTACGCATGATTTATATTGCCTATTTGTTGCAGGCTGTTTTGCTTTTTTAAATAGCAATTACTCTTTTAACAAAGTTTATTTTTCGCAACAAAGCTAGTTATTTGTACTGAAAAATACTTGACTAAGCCCACCAAGCAAGTAAACGAATTTTGGATTTTGGATTTTGGATTTTGAATTTTGGATTTGTTTCACTCACAAGGGGCGTTAGCGTAGCGTGACGTTAGTCCGGCATGAACCAAAAAAATCTAAAATCAGCTTTTCTTCAATCTAAAATAGGTATCGGTCAAAAATTAAAAATCAAAAGAATGAAAATAAGTCCTGCTAAAGAATTTAGCTAAATGATCTGTGCAAATTAAATCTGGTACAGCTTACCTGCTATATATTGCTGATAGATTTTATGATTACGATGAAATCAATGCTCCAGCCAAATAGGTAAAATTATTTACAGATTTTCTGCCTGGCTAAAAAAATTAAATATGGGTAAGAATAAGAATAATCAGGAAGTTTTTCTAAAAAATTAGTCTTGCCATATGAGTAATACCAGCAATTTTCGCGAAGCTTTCCGTAAAGCCCAGTCTCACACCTTAATAGGCCCCAATGTCATTGCCAATGCCCTGCCTTATGTGGGTGGTGGTCTAATACTTACAGCATTGGGAACTTACGGTGGTCTGAGTATTATCCGTAATAACCCCGAAATTTTCTTCCCTACCTTTATTGGTGCAGTAATTCTAGAGTTAATACTGTTTTTTATTGCCCAGAATGTTGCTCAAAAAGGTAACAAGAGTCTAGCATTGCCACTTTTAGCTACCTACAGCTTGTTGTCGGGATATACCCTGAGTGGTTTAGTGTTTGTGGCTTTGAAAACTCAAGGTGTTGGTATTCAAGGCATTGGTTTAGCAGCCCTTGGTTGTGGAGTTACCTTTATAGTTGCCCGTCCAATTGGTTCAAATCTCTCAGAACAAGATGGTATGGCTTTGACTAAAACCATCTCTCTTGGCATTATCGCCTTGGTGGTGGTCTGTCTGACTCAATTTGTCTTTGCCTTGTTTGGTGTTTACACACCTAATTGGTTAGAAATTGCCATTTCCGGTTTAGGGGTATTTCTTTTTGCTGGGGCATCAGTTGTTGATTTTTACATCTTGCCCCGTACTTACCGCGATGATCAATATCTACCTGCGGCTTTATCGATGTATCTGACTTACATCAACCTATTCATCTTTATTCTGCGCTTGCTGATTGCCATCAATGGCCGTCGTTAAGCAATTATGCAATTATTAGGTATAAAAACTTAAAGATTTATAAACCGTAGTAACAGCATCAGCAACTACGGTTTTTTATGACCTAGCAGCAGTGACAGCCTATGGTGTGATTGAAGATATAAGCTTTCCATTAACATATTTGACTTTTACACCTTCAAGCATTGAAATTATCAATTAGTCTTAAGCGTTTGAGAAAATTTCTCGAAAAATTGACAGCCTATGGCAAGCAATATTATCCGTGAATATATCTTGCGACCAATTACAGCTAGAATCAAAAATTCAAATACAATAAATACCAATATCTCAAAATTTATCGATTTACTTCAAGCCAGCACAATGGACGTATTAGAACTTAAACGCGAAATCGAAACGTTGTCTAGTCGCCTGGGTAAGACCCAGGACTATCTTTGACGTACCTGCACTAAAAGCCAAAATTCATGACCTAGAGCAAATAGCCGCACAGCCAGAATTTTGGGATGACCAAAACACAGCTCAAAAAACGCTCCAAGAACTCAATGACCTGAAAGCCCACCTAGAACAGTATCATCAATGGCACGTCAGTTTGGACGATACTAGGGCAGTTGTTGAGCTTTTGGAACTGGAAACGGATGAGGCACTATTAAAAGAGGCCGAATCTACCATCACCAAGCTGAATCGTGAGCTTGACCAGTGGGAATTGCAACAATTGTTGTCTGGCCTCTATGATGCAGAAGGGGCAGTATTGACCATCAACGCAGGGGCTGGCGGTACAGATGCTCAAGACTGGGCATTTATGCTGTTAAGAATGTATACACGTTGGGCAGAAGCGCATGGTTACAAGGTAGCTCTAGCTGAAGAGTCAGAAGGTGACGAAGCTGGGATTAAATCAGCCACCTTAGAAATTACAGGTCGCTACGCCTACGGCTATTTACGTTCTGAAACAGGTACACATCGCCTTGTGCGGATTTCACCTTTTAATGCCAATGGTAAACGCCAAACCAGTTTTGCTGGGGTGGAGGTGATGCCGCAGATAGATAGTAAAGTGCAGTTGGATATCCCTGACAAGGATTTGGAAATCACCACAACTCGTTCTGGGGGTAAAGGTGGACAGAACGTTAACAAAGTAGAAACAGCTGTGCGGATAGTTCACCTGCCCACAGGGTTGGCTGTGCGCTGCACAGAAGAACGTTCCCAGTTGCAAAACAAAGAGAAAGCCTTAGCCCGCCTTAAAGCCAAGTTGTTAGTGATAGCCCAAGAACAACGCGCTCAAGAAATTGCTGACATTCGGGGTGATATGGTGGAAGCTTCCTGGGGCAACCAAATCCGTAACTATGTTTTCCACCCTTACCAGATGGTAAAGGATTTGCGTACCAATGCGGAAACAACTGCGATCGCTGACATCATGAACGGTGACCTAGATATGTTCATCCAAGCCTATCTACGTCAGGAAAACCAGCTTGTAGAATCAGTGTAATGGGGGACTGAGGACAAACCAAGCCAAAATTCAACAATTTTTGACTTGGTTTGTCCCCCTCTATTCCCTGAATTTGACCAATCTGGCGATATAAATCCTGGCAAACTGTTACATTTATATATATAAAGAACTTGTTATTTAATTTATGAGTAATTCTCCTGCAACAGAAAATCAACCCAGCTACGTTAAACTGGCGATGCGAAATATGGTGCGGAAGGGTGGTACTTCTTTGAAGCATTTCCTGCTCACCACAGTAGGGCTGTTAGCGGTTTTTGTCGGTTTAGCTTACCTCACACACTAAGCGCACCATTTTATTAATTCGTAGCGAATTTTCTGCGTACTTCTGCGCGTCACTCCGCATTGAAATCTCCCTCCTCAATTCGCCACGATGCTAAACCCTTATAAGGAGATTTTGGAGTTGGTAGAATTCGACCTTGATGTACAAGATGTTTTTTGTGAGTCTTCACTAGAAGAAGCTCTCAAATCTAACTATCTTGAGAATCAAATTGCATCTGAAACTTGGAAAAACTGGTTTGATTGCTGGTTAGACATTCTCCAACCCCATCTACCGCCAGCATCTAGTTATGAAATTGGGCTACGTTTGACTAATGACGTAGAAATTCAAGAGCTAAATGCCCAGTATCGCCAGCAAAATAAGCCAACGGATGTCCTATCCTTTGCGGCTTTAGAGGTAGATTTTCCACAAGTGGCGGAAATGTCGTTTGCGCCGTTGTATTTAGGGGATATAGTTATTTCAGTAAACACAGCACAATGTCAAGCTCAACAACAAGAACATAGTTTATCCACTGAGTTTGCTTGGTTGGTAGCTCACGGTTTACTACATTTGTTGGGCTGGGATCATCCTGATGAAGAAAGTTTAACAGAAATGTTAAAGCAGCAAGCAATTTTACTGAGGTCAATCGGTATTCATATAGACATAGAATATTAAAGATTTTTGTGTTTGTAAGTATGAAATTTAAGCGATCCTAATATAATACTTCTGTAAAAAGCTGCGTTAAAGTTGATTGCAATAGTAAAATCATCCCAGATTCTCAGTATATGTACCTTATTGTTCTAATTTTAAGCCTATGTCTCAACAAATCTCTCCCCCACCTACTCAAAATCAACTATTTACCTTTGTGAACAAAGAACGAGGCCTTTCTTGGCAAGTGGCCTCTAGTTTAGTAGTGAGTTTCCAGTACGCTTGGGCTGGAATTAGCTATAGTTTTCAGACGCAACGGAATTTTCGGATTCATGTGAGTGTTTGCACTTTAGCGATCGCTCTCAGCGTCTTTTTACATCTGCAAGCAGTGGAAATCGCAATTATTGGTATCACTAGCGGTTTAGTATTGGCACTGGAGTTATTAAACACGGCGATCGAGTCCCTTGTAGATTTAACCGTCAAGCAGACTTACCATGAATTGGCAAAAATCGCCAAGGATTGTGCGGCTGGTGCGGTGCTTGTCTCTGCTTTGGTAGCAGTGTTAGTTGCATCTGTGCTGTTGCTTCCACCATTGGTAGTTCTAATTATGTCAGCTTTTTAAAATTAAATTGTTTACTCCACCTGCCGCCGCATTAATTACTAAGATGTACTTGGCGTATAGTCATAATTAATGGCGATCGCATTTACACTAGTGCAGAACTGGTGACAATTAAACATGGTGAGAGTAAAAATTAGGAGCTATTATAGGCTGTGATTATAGTTATAGATAATTACGACAGCTTCACTTATAATTTAGTGCAGTACCTCGGAGAACTAGCAGCTGAGTTCCCCGTAGCGTCAGATATTCAAGTTTTTCGTAACGATAAAATATCCTTAACCGAAATTCAGCAATTACAACCGGATGCTGTAGTCATCTCCCCTGGCCCTGGTCGTCCAGAAAATGCAGGTATATCCCTAGATTTAATTCAAGAATTAGGAACTAGTTTGCCAATCTTAGGTGTGTGCTTGGGTCATCAAAGTATTGGTCAAGTATTTGGTGGTAAAATTGTTTCTGCTCCAGAATTAATGCACGGTAAAACTTCTCAGGTAACTCACACTGGGATAGGTGTTTTCCAGGGGTTAGAAAATCCGATGACTGCCACTAGGTATCATAGTCTGGTGATTGACCGCGAGACTTGCCCGGAAGTTTTAGAAATCACCGCTTGGGTAGAAGATGGCACAATCATGGGAGTACGACACCGGAACTATCCTCACATTCAAGGTGTCCAATTTCATCCAGAGAGTGTTCTCACATCTTTAGGAAAACAGTTACTGCGAAACTTCCTGCAACAGTTACAAGAGAAGAATTAATGAAACGACGACAGTTTATTGGCTATGCTGGGGCGGGACTCACCACGGCTATTGCTCCTACCTTTGCTTCTTTTCTCCCAGCTAATGCTCAATCTGGTGGGGTATCAGTACAGTGGTTGGGTCATACTTGCTTTCTATTTACTGGTGGTGGGGTAAAACTTCTGGTTAATCCCTTTCGGAAACTGGGTTGTACTGCTGGATATCGTTTGCCAAAAGTCTCAGCCGATTTAGTGTTGATTAGCAGCCAATTACTAGATGAAGGCGCGGTGGATGGCTTACCAGGTAATCCTAAGTTAGTATTTACAGCCGGATCTTATGAATTTAAAGGGATTCAGTTGCAAGGAATTGCCATCGACCACGATCGCAAAGGTGGTAAGCAATTTGGGGTAAATACTGCTTGGAAGTGGAATCAAGGGGGAGTCAATATCTTACATCTAGGAGGGGCAGCCGCACCCATTTCTCTAGAACAAAAAATCCTCATGGGGCGACCAGATGTATTATGTGTTCCTGTGGGTGGTAGTGCCAAAGCTTATAATGCGGAAGAAGCAAAACAAGCGATCGCAGTTTTAAATCCCAAAATTGTCATTCCCACCCACTACCGTACACAAGCTGCTGATCCTAATGCCTGTGATATTACGCCAGTAGATGAATTTTTAACCTTGATGCAGGGTACAACTGTCCGCCGTAGTAATAGCGACACGATTAATCTTAATTCTGGTAATTTACCTGATAGTAGTGTGATTCAGGTTTTAAGTTACAAGTTTTGAACTGTTGACTGATCACTGTTAATAGCGATCGCATCAAATTCATCACATTGAGATAACTCTGTCACAATCCCCTGATACTTTAGGTATTAAGTAAACATTATGTTTGCTCCTCACACCATAACACTGCCCTCTGACTATTCATTAGCAGAGGGAATTTTTTTATGGTTGTAAAAATCACAAAAATCTTTTGAAGAAATGTAAATTTTATATATATAAATTCTACAAATCAAGATAAAGAGAATCATTTAACTAGAAAATTATTATCTACAAACATTAGCTAAATTCAGAAGATGGACACTCTTAGATTGCGTCTCTTGGATGCCAGCTATCAACCACCATTGGTGACAGTTGCCCCAAATACCCTAGTGGTTGAAGCAATCCATCTGATGAGTCAAGCTCATACTAGCTGTGTATTAGTTCTAGAACAGCAAAAATTAGTAAATATTTTCACAGAACGAGATGTAGTACGAGCGATCGCTAATAAAATTAATTTCGCAGAGATGACCATTGCAGAACTGATACTGCAACCTGTAATTACCTTAAGCGAGACAGAAGTTGAGGATCTAAACACTGTTTTACAACTGTTTCGCCAGCATCATATTTCTCATCTACCCGTGATTGATGGTCAAGGAAAAGTTTTGGGTGTGCTGACACCATTATCGGTGCGAGATGCGTTACAACCCAGTGATTTACTGAAGTTGCGAACTGTTGCTGATGTCATGGAAACTGATGTAATCTCTGCGCCTGCTAAGGTTGCAGTGGAGACTTTAGCGCACCTCATGACTAGTCATCAAATCAGTTCTGTGGTCATTGTGGCAGAATCACAGGCAGAAGATTCAGCACTAATACCCATCGGAATTATCACTGAACGAGATATTGTCAAATTCCAATCACAGGGTTTGGATCTAGTTTCTACCATAGCAGGGGAGGTGATGAGCGATCGCCTCGTGACTGTTGCGCCGGAAGATACATTGTGGAGTGCGTATCAACGGATGCAGTCGTTAGAAATTCGCCGCTTAGTGGTGACAGGAAGCGATTGCGAATTATTAGGAATAATCACCCAAAGCATTGTATTGCAGGCATTAGACCCCATCAAACTGTGTAAAGTGATTACTGTCCTGCAACAAATAATTGATAGCAAGAAAGCAGAATTAGCACAAGAAATCACCCAGCGACAACAGATAAGTCAAGTGTGCTGGGAAAGAGAAGCACACTATCGCGCCTCAGAAGCGAGGTTAAATGACATTCTCAATAGCGCAATCGCTAATTCTATAGTTAGTTTTCGGGTATTCTCGAATCATGATTGGGAATATGAATACCAATCTCCCGGTTGTGAAGCTATCTTTGGCTATACAGCCGTGGAAATTATGCAGGATAAACACCTGTGGATGTCACGAGTTCATCCCCAAGATGTAGAAACAGTAATTATGCCTCTGTTTGCAGATATCTTGGCGGGAATTACAACCAGTGTGGAATTCCGATTTGCTCACAAAAATAGTTCTCTACGTTGGATTTCAGCCACCTACACCTCCCGCCATGACCCCGAAAACAACTGCTGGATTGCCACTGGTATTAGTAAAGATATTACTGACCGCAAACAAGCAGAAATAGCTCTCCGCAAAAGTGAGGAACGTTGGCAACTAGCGATCGCCGGTACTAATGAAGCCATTTGGGATTGGGATATACTAACGAATAAAACCTTCCGGTCTGACCGTTGGTTTGAGATGTTAGGCTATGAAGGCCATGAACTGAGCAATTGGGATGATGAATGGAGCAAACGCCTGCATCCTGATGATTATGAACGAGTCATGGCGGCTCAAGAAGCTTATCTATCAGGGCAAACTCCCGTTTATAGCTGTGAATATCGTCTGCGTCTCCAAGATGGTAGTTACGGCTGGTTTAAATCCCGCGCCAAAGCAGTCTGGGATGAGCAAGGTAATGCCATCCGATTAGTTGGTTCTCTGGGGGATATTGGCGATTACAAGACCGCAGAAATCGCTTTGCAACAGAGTGAAGCCATGCTGCGGAGAATCGGCGATAACCTTCCTAATGGAGCAATATATCAGGTTGTCCGTGAACTAGATGGTAGCGATCGCTTTTCCTATCTCAGTGCAGGGATTGAAAAATTGATGGAAGTCAAAGCAGAAGATGCACTGCAAGATTCGAGCTTACTTTATCGCCAGTTTATTGGGGAAGACAACCTGCGCCTAGAAGCAGCAGTTAATGAATCCATGCACGATCTTTCCGTGTTTGATATTCAACTGCAAATCTGCACACCTAGTAAACAAGTCAAATGGCTGCATTTTCGTTCTTCACCCCACAGATGGCCAGATGGTCGCATAGTCTGGGATGGATTGGTAGTTGGGATCACGAACATCAAACACATTGAAGCCACACTACGCAAGAGTCAAGCATTTTTGGCAGAATCGCAACGCGTTGCTCGTCTTGGGAGTTGGGAGTTTGATCTAGCTACACAAAAAATTATTTGGTCAGAGGAGCTATTTCGTCTTTTCAATCTAGATCCCACCCAAACAGAACCAACTTATCAGGAAAATTTGGAGTTGTATCACCCAGAAGACAGGGCAAAACTAGAGCAAGCTGTCAACCAAGCAATTATTACTGGTAAATCTTATAAATTGCTGCTGCGTAAGTTAACTACTGATGATACTGTCACCTACATTGAAGGCATTGGATATGCAGAATTCAACGCAGATGGACAAGTGGTGCGCCTCTACGGTACTGCCCAAGATATCACCGAACGCATCCAGGCAGAAGAAAAACTCCGCCACAGTGAAGCACGGCTAATCACTACTCAAAAAATTGCCCATGTCGGCAGTTGGGAATTGGATTTAAACACTTATCAGCGCAGTTGGTCAAAGGAAGCTTTTCAGATTTTTGGGTTAAATCCCCATCAGGTAGAACCAACCCACACTGAGTTTTTAGAGATGGTTCACCCAGACGATCGCGCCACAATCCAGACTCAGTTAGAAGAGGCGATCGCACATAGCATCCCTTTCAGCTTAGAATACCGCATTATCCGACCGGATGGCTCAATGCGTTATGTTGAATCGAGGGCAGAAGTAGCTAAAGATAGTCAAGGAAAGGTAGCACAGCTACTGGGAGCTATTTTAGATATTACAGAACGCAAACAAGCTGAGTTAGAAATCATCTACAGCCGCGACTTGCGAGAAGCTATTTTTAACGAATCTGCGGATGCGCTGTTTCTAGTAGATCCAGTGACATTCCTGACTACTGACTGTAACCAGCAAGCACTAAAAATGTTTGGTGTATCTAGTAAAGCTGAACTGATTGGGATAGAGGGTTATACTTTTCATAAACAACCCTTACAACCTGAAGAGATAGCTACTTGTGCTGCACAAATAGACCAGCTAGGGTTTTGGCATCGAGAAATCGAATACCTCTCCAAGCAAGGAAATGTCTTCTGGGGAAGCCTAGTAATGAAACGCATTCGGGTTGCTGGACAAGAGATGAATCTTGTCAGAGTCACAGATATTAGTGAACAGCAAGCTGTACTGCGCGATCGCCAACAAGCAGAAGCAGCCTTAGCCAGAAGTGAAGAGCAACTAAGGCTCACATTTGAATTTACCAACATCGGCACTTGGGACTGGAATGTACAAACTGGTGAAGTGGTTTGGAATGACAACCACTATCGCTTGTTAGGTTTAGATCCAACCTCATCCACAAAGCAGTATCAAATATGGCGTAATGCTATCCATCCAGAAGATGTAAACCGAGTGGAACAGGCTTTATTGAGCGCGCTGCAACATCGTACCAATTATGAAACTGAATATCGCATCATTCATGCCGATGCTAGTATTCGCTGGCTGATTGGTAGAGGACGGGGAATTTATGACACAGTAGGACAACCGATCAGAATGCTAGGCGTAATCATTGATACTAGCGAACAGCAAGCTGCACTTCGGGAACTCAAACGAGCAGAACAAGCACTCCAAGAAAAAGAACAGTTTTTACGTAGTATCTATGATGGCGTGGGAGAGTCGATTTTTGTGATCGATGTTCAGGATGATGTTTTTCGCTATGTAGGCTTGAACCCGACTCACGAAAAACTGACGGGTTTGCGCTCTAGTGATTTGCAAGGTAAAACCCCAGAACAAGTTCTACCACCAGAAGTAGCAATGCTTGTCCAGCAGCATTATCAAGATTGTGTAGATGCTGGAGAAACCATCACCTACGAGGAGTGTTTGCCATTCCAAGGTCAGCTAACTTGGTGGATTACTAGCTTGACTCCTCTACGGGATGAAACCTCACGCATTTACAGGATTATAGGCAATAGTCTGAATATTAGCGATCGCAAACACTATGAACAAATGTTGGAATTACAAGCGGTGATTACCCGCAACATGGCAGAGGGAATTTGTCTAGTTCGCATCAATGATGGCATGATTGTCTATACAAACCCCAAATTCGACCAAACATTTGGTTATGACGCTGGTGAATTGATCGGTCACCATGTGTCAATTTTGAATTATGAAGATCACCAAATTACAGCTACAGGAGTTCACCAAAAGATCGCCTCCGTCGTCACTCAACAAGGTGAAGCTACCTACGAAGTCCAAAATATCAAAAAAGATGGTACTCCCTTTTGGTGTAGTGCCAATACCTCTGTTTTTGATCATCCTGATTATGGCACAGTTTTAGTTGCTGTCCAACAAGATATCACTGAACAAAAACAAGTAGCCGAAACAATTAAAGCATCGTTAAAAGAAAAAGAAGTATTGCTCCAAGAAATTCACCATCGCGTCAAAAATAACCTAGGAATTGTCAGCAGTTTACTGCAAATGCAGTACAGACGCACTCAAGATTCTCCAGCCACCTCCATTCTCCTAGATAGCCAAAATCGTATCGCTTCCATTGCTCTAGTACACGAAAAACTTTACCGTTCTGATGATTTGGCTAATATCGATTTCGCTCAATATATTCCCGACTTAACAACTCATTTATTTGACTCTTACAATGTAAGTTCTACTCATATTCAATTAAAAGTTCAAGTTGAAAATGTCAATCTAGATATTGAAACAGCTATTCCCTGTGGCTTAATTATTAACGAATTAGTTTCTAATGCCTTGAAATATGCGTTTTCTGCGGATCGTGCAGGCGAAATTCAGGTCAGCTTATCTCAAGCAAGTAATCAAACCTTAATACTCATCGTTCGTGATAATGGTGTTGGGCTACCTGCGGAATTTGATAGTAAGAAAACTAAAACTCTGGGTATGACTCTGATTCAGGGTTTAGTCAAGCAATTGAGAGGCAGTTTAGAGATTAACATTCACCAGGGAACAGAATTTAAAATTTATTTTACAGCAACTAGGGTTTAAACATGATCACACTCTCCTCTGACACACAGAAAATTACAACAATTAGAATCCTAGTTGTGGAAGATGAATATATCTTGGCCATCAACCTACAAGAAACTTTAGAATCCCTAGGTTACAGCGTTGTTGATATTGCCGATACTGCCGAATTAGCAATTGCCAAAGCTACTGAGTTACGACCAAATTTAGTTTTGATGGATATCCGACTGCGCGGCGAAAATGACGGTATCCAAGCAGCAGAACAAATCTGGAATACTCTCCAAATTCCTGTTATCTATGTCACTGGACACTCTGACAAAAGCACTGTAGAACGAGCTTCGCTCACATTTCCCTTTGGCTATATCTTGAAACCCGTTAGAGACCAAGAACTCTATGTTGCCATACAAACAGCACTCAATCGCTATGAACACGAACAATTTTTGAGTTCTGTGCTGCGAGGAATGGGGGACGGAGTGATTGTTGTTGATGCTCAGTTACACATCAAATACATGAATCAAGTTGCTGAAGAACTTACAGGATGGCAACTAAATCAAGCCAAAGACCAAATAGTAACTGAAATCTTACAGTTAATTAACGAAAAAACGCTACAACCTGTTCAAAATCCCATGTCCTCTGCCATCCAACAAACCAGCACTGTCTATCTAGGCAGTAATATCCTATTAAGCACTAAAAATGGCAGATTAATTCCCATTGCAGATAGTGCTACTTGCTTGCAAGATCACAGTGGCGTGATTACAGGTGCTGTCATGGTGTTCCGAGATGACACCCAAAGAAGACTAGCAGAAGAACGTAATATTAAAGCCGAGCGTTCCCGCCAGCTAGAATTGCAAATGGCAGAAATGCAAAGAATCAACCAGTTGAAAGAGGATTTTTTGGCTACTACTTCCCATGAAATGCGATCGCCATTATCGAATATCAAAATGGCCATCAGTACACTTAAAGATATTCTCAATCAACAGAATATTTTCAAAGTCTTTGCTCCTGCTGCCTTTGAGTCTACATTCCATTACCTCAATATCCTATATCATGAATGCGAACGAGAATTAAATTTAGTAGATGATTTGCTGAGTATGCGAATCATGGATGCAGAGTCTTATCCATTAGAATTAACTTTGATTCAAGTCCAAGAATGGCTACCGCAACTAGTTGAAAGTTTTCAAGATATTACCCAAAATCAAAAACAGATTTTAAAAGTAACTGTTCCGCCAGACTTACCACCTTTAGTTTCTGATTTAGGTCTTCTGACTCGCATCATATCAGAGTTACTGACTAATGCTTGTAAGTACACTCCTGCTTTTGGTCATATCACAGTAACCGTTCATTTTACCCAAAACCCGCAAAATATCAGCAATCAGGATAATCCTGTAGATGGTGACGAGTTTCATCTATTACCCTCCTTGCAAATTACAGTTAACAATTCTGGAGTAGACATTTCCACACAAGAGCAATCTCATATTTTTGAACCTTTCTATCAAATTTCTCAAAATACAACAAAAGACCAGTTATCAATTTTTGATACATCTTACCAAATTCCTCAAGATAATTCCTGGCAAGATAGTGGTACAGGCTTGGGGTTAACATTGGTTAAAAAGTTAGTGGAATATCTCCAAGGCACAATTGAAGTTATGAGTGGTAATGGTTTGACAAGTTTTATGATTGAATTGCCTTTACGATTTTCAAAATCAAAGTGCTTTGATATACAAGTTTGAGGACTTGAGAGAACATTTTATCTATCTAATGGCAGAATTGCAGTTAAGGCAATAAATATTAAATAAATAACTATTCCGATCACCTGACGAACTGGAATTTTAAATCTACCCGTTACTATCTAGCAACGGGAGATTTTTTTATCAATATAAATCATCAGTTTAGTAGATTGGGTTGAAGCTTTGCAAAACCCAACATATACTTGCAACTGTTGGGTTACTCTCCGAGTAGGCGCAAGCCTACGCCTAATCCATCATTGTCGCCTTGTGATAAATGGTCAAGGATTACAGTACATACATTGAGCAGGATTGGCAAATTCTTGACCATGAGGAAATAAATTTTCTTGTCTAAAACCACATTTTTTACACTGATATATGACTGTATGGATTAATCTAGTTGGCGTATGGCAAACTTCACAGAGTAATCCGGGAATGCGTTCAGTAATTTCAAATCCTGGTGTTTGGCATTTAGGGCAACAACTATTGATTTTCTGTAGTAAATTACGGGTAGCTTTTTCTATATTTTTCATGCGGGTTGGATTGTAAATTGCCCGCATATCTGTCTCAAGATTTATTTCGTTTTTATATGAATTTTCTAAAGCAAACTTCACCATCTCTAGAAATTTTTCTTCTGTGTTAATCCCTTTGATAATTTCACTATAACGATTTGCAGAAACTTCAAACCAGAGACAAATGCCATGTTCAGGGAAGCCTATTTTGTCAGCAAATTTATAGGCTTCTGCTAAACTTTTAACAACCTGATGATTAAAGTTTGTTTCTGTAGAAAATTCCTCACCAATAATTTCTAAGTTATTAACTTTATCTAATAAAACTACGATTTCTAGATTAGCATAAATGTAAGGTATTATCGGATGAGGATTAAAACTACCTTCGCTAGCGATCGCTAAATTTTCTCCAGTGATTTCTAAAGCTTTTTCTGCTTTTAACTTAGCGGCTGCGATTTGTGTACCTGGGCGTTTGATTTCTCTGGTAAATGTGCCGAAAATATCTGTATTGAAACCCTGGGGTACTATAGCCCTAATTCCTAATTCCTGTTCTAATAGGGGAGCAATCACTTTTTCTTTGTGGTGCATTGTTGCTATGACAGCCACGCGATCGCTAAATAATTCCTGATATTTCATATAAGAGTTACCTGAGATATCGCAACTATTTTTTAATGTAGGATATCTCAGGCAATCCTGTCTAACTTTGTTCTTGAGGAACTTGTCCTATCTGGGCTGTCAGTTTTTCTTTATCCAGCCTGCGTTTTCTGGCGTACAGTTGAATTGTCACCGCCATCAAAATAATCAGTGCAAAAATCAACCAAGCTGTAAGGTCGGTGGGTAGATTATTCTTAAACACAGCCAGCATCACTATCACCACTAGCATGACTGTAGGTGCTTCATTCAAAGCCCGTAATTGCTGACCACTCCAGCGACATTCATCGGCGGCTAACTTCTTCATTAAGCGACCGCAGTAATGATGATAACCCAACAGCAAAACCACAAACAGCAACTTGAAGTGTAACCAACCTTCTTTTAAAACTTCCGGTTCTGTACTCAGTAAACCAATAGCCATTGCTACCGTCACCAACATTCCTGGGGTAGTGATGATGTGATAGAGGCGTTTTTCCATAATTTGATACTGATTTTTCAGTATCGTCCGTGCTGGTTCTGGTTCTTGGTCGGCTTCTACATGATAGATAAATAGACGTACCAGGTAGAACAACCCCGCAAACCAAACCACAATGCCAATAATATGAAATGCTTTAAACCAGGAATAAGCCATGAATTGCAACCTGCCTTTGTGAATCTCTTCTCTCAATAATTGCCGGTACTATCATTATCAGGTTACGGCAAAACATGATTCCACATTGCAGATATGTGAAGAAGTGTAACTTGGGGAAGGTGATAGGTGATAGGTGACAGACAGGTGACAGGTGATAGGTAACAATAGCTATTAGTCATTGGTCATTCTCGCCTCAATCCCCTGACAAAGAAGAAAAAAGTTTGCTGATAACTACTTGACTCTCCAGTTGACTGGAGGATTAAAGATGAAGTTAGTTGTCAGCATCCCTTGTTAATGGGGTTACTAATTATGGATAATGCCACATTAAAACTGCGCGGTATGAGTTGCGCGGCTTGTGCCAAAAATATTGAAGATGCTATTCTTGCCGTTCCTGGGGTTGAGGAATGTAGCGTTAACTTTGGGGTAGAACAGGCAACAATCAAATATGATGCCAAAACTGCGGATTTACAAACTATTCAAGGTGCAGTGAGTGCAGCGGGTTATTCTGCTTACCCATTGCAAGAACAAACCCTGATGACAGGGGAAGATGATGAGGACAAGAGACATCGCCAGCGAGAGTCCCGCGATTTACAGCAAAAGTTGATAGTAGGGGGAATTATTAGTGTTGTGCTGCTAATTGGTTCACTACCAATGATGACAGGGTTACACCTACCTTTCATTCCCGCATGGCTGCATAACCCTTGGCTGCAATTAATCTTAACTACACCTGTACAGTTCTGGTGTGGTCAAAAATTCTATCTCAACGCCTGGAAAGCTTTCAAACGTCATAACGCCACAATGGATACATTGATAGCTTTAGGTACAAGTGCAGCATATTTTTATTCCCTGTTTGCTACGATATTTCCTAGCTTTTTCATCAGTCAGGGGTTGATGGCAGATGTATATTATGAAACTGCTGTAATTGTCATCACCTTAATTTTGTTAGGACGATTATTTGAACATCGTGCTAAAAGTCAAACTTCAGAAGCCATCCGTAAACTAATTGGGTTACAAGCCAAAACAGCGCGGTTAATTCGCAATGGACAAGAAATAGATGTGCCAATTGCAGAAGTGCAGATTGGTGATGTGGTGCTAGTTCGTCCTGGGGAAAAGATTCCTGTGGATGGGGAAGTAATTAACGGTGCATCTACAGTTGATGAAGCAATGGTGACAGGGGAAAGTTTACCTGTGAAAAAGCAGCTAGGGGATGAGGTAATTGGCGCGACTATCAATAAAACTGGAAGTTTCCAATTTCGAGCTACACGGGTAGGTAAGGATACCGTATTGGCGCAAATTGTGCAGTTAGTGCAGCAAGCACAAGGTTCTAAAGCTCCCATTCAAAGACTAGCAGACCAAGTTACGGGTTGGTTTGTGCCGGCAGTGATTGCGATCGCAATTCTCACCTTTATAATTTGGTTTAACAGCACGGGTAATATCACCCTGGCGTTGATGACCACAGTCGGGGTATTAATTATCGCTTGTCCCTGTGCTTTGGGTTTAGCCACACCAACATCTGTGATGGTAGGTACAGGTAAGGGTGCAGAGAACGGCATTTTAATTAAAGGTGCTGAAAGTTTAGAACTAGCACACAAAATTAAAACCATTGTTTTAGACAAAACAGGCACAATTACCGAGGGAAAACCCACAGTTACAGATTTTCTCACAGTTAACGGTACAGCTAACAGCAACGAAATTAAGCTATTGCAACTAGCTGCAGCTGTAGAACGCAATTCCGAACACCCACTAGCAGAAGCGGTTGTGAGATATGCGCAATCTCAGGAAGTCAAATTAGCACAAGTCAGGGATTTTGCCGCAGTTGCAGGTAGTGGCGTACAAGGTATTGTGAGTGAAAATCTTGTCCAAATTGGTACACAACGCTGGATGGAAGAATTGGGAATTAATACACAAGCACTACAACAAGATAAAGAACGTTTGGAATACTTAGGCAAAACAGCCGTTTGGCTAGCAGTAGACGGGGAAATTCAAGCATTGATGGGAATTGCTGATGCTATTAAACCTACTTCTGTTCAAGCAGTGAAAGCCTTACAAAAACTCGGCTTAGAAGTCATAATGCTAACAGGCGACAACCGCCGCACCGCCGAAAGCATCGCCCGTGAAGTTGGTATCAAGCGCGTGTTAGCGGAAGTTCGTCCTGAGCAAAAGGCAGAGGTGGTTAAGTCGCTGCAAATGGAGAAGCAGGGGAGCAGGGGAGCAGGGGGAGCAGGGGGCAGGGGGCAGGGGGAGCAGGGGAAGCAGGGGGAGAAAAATACAATGCCCACTCACAACTCACAACCGGCTAAACGCCGCGCTACCGCTAACACAACTCAGCACTCAGCACTCAGCACTCAGCACTCAATTGTGGCAATGGTTGGTGATGGGATAAATGACGCGCCAGCTTTGGCTCAAGCTGATGTGGGCATTGCAATTGGGACTGGTACAGATGTTGCGATCGCTGCTAGTGACATTACTCTAATCTCTGGTGATTTGCAAGGTATTGTCACAGCTATTCAACTCAGCCGCGCCACAATACACAACATTCGACAAAACCTATTTTTCGCCTTCATTTACAACGTTGCGGGCATTCCTATTGCGGCTGGTATTCTCTTTCCTATCTTCGGGTGGTTACTTAACCCTATTATTGCCGGTGCAGCAATGGCATTTAGTTCGGTGTCAGTAGTCACTAATGCCCTACGTCTGCGTAAATTTCAGCCTAAAGCAATTCTATAGGAGCAAGACTAAAATGTTGAATAGAAAAATAATTCTTGCCAGTTTAGTAACTTGGGGATTGATGTTTAGTTTAGCTAACAATCAAGCCCTCGCAGAAATAAATCATAACCATGAAGTGTCAACAACTCAATTCCGCCAGATTGAACAATCACTACCAATCAAAGCTGCTGTGACAATCGGTGGACTTGGGTTAATTGGGTTGGAATTATGGTGGTTTATTTTGAGTAAACCTAAGTCCTAAAAACTTTATAATTAAGATAAATGCTGATATCAAGGGTCACAGTATTATGTTAGTCCAAGAAGAATCAAAACTGATTGGTTTAGTCGCCAAGGAAAGTAGTGTTCCGATTAAAACTATTCGTTACTACGAAGAACTCGGTTTACTCAAATCATCAGGCAGAACTGAGGGTGGCTTTAGATTATTTAAAGCTGATGTTTTAGCGCGGCTACATTTTATTAAACGCGCTCAAAGTTTGGGTTTAACATTATCAGAAATTAAAGAATTTTTGCAAGTTCACGATGCAGGATCATTGCCTTGTGAACATATCAAAACTAAGTTAGAAGATCAAGTAAAAGACATTGATGAACAAATTCAACAATTACTAATTCTCAAACAAGAGTTAGAAGGACTACTTTCAGGTTGGGAAATCAAACCTGATAATGCTCACACTACAATTTGTCCCATCATTGAAAAAGATTGAGTCTATTTCTGGGTTTTGATATCTAGCATTGTGTCCAATAGTGATTGGTATGCTTGGTTTTGAGTGCGTAAATTAGCAATTTCCTGTGCCATGTCTAGAACCATTGCAGCACCTACTAAATTCAACCCTAAATCATGGCGTAGGCGTTGGATTTGAGCAATGCGAGTAATATCACGCCGACTGAGCATAACTCCTACGGGTTCAATTAAACCTAACTGGGCAAAACTTTCTACTAAAGTGGTAGATGTCTTCGTGACTGTTGCAGCATATTCAAAAGAGTAAAGCTGTTCTCCCTCTTGTGAGACAACTACTTGAGAAAGGCTAAACTCTGTCATAGTGTTACCTCCTGCAATTGGGCGCGGGGGTCAAAACTGGTATTGGCTTGAATAGTTTCGTAGGCTTCCCGTTCAATGGGGCTAATATCCTTGGGAGGAAAAATTTGCAATTTTACTATCAAGTCAGTTCTTCCACCTTGGGGCTGTCTCCAACCTTTACCACGTAATCTGAGAGACTGTCCAGAACGCACTCCTGGCGGTATTTTCATTGTGACACTGCCATCAGGAGTAGGTACTTGAATTTGTGCGCCTAATACAGCTTCATCAGGACGAATGGGGATTTCACAAAGGATGTTATCGTCTGCAAATTTGAAAAAGGGATGCGGTAAAACTTCAATGGTCAAATACAAGTCTCCCCGTTGCTGGGAAAATGGACTAGGATGACCTTTGCCTTGAATGCGAATCCGGCTACCTGGTTTAGCACCTGGTGGGATTCGGACGTTAATAACTTCATTATCTAATTGCAGCCGCTTTTGTACACCGTGAAAGGCTTCTGAGAAATTAAGAGCGATCGCAGCTTCTGTATCCGCAGGCGGACTTGTAAATCCAGTTGGTTCACCTGTGGGGGTACGGTAAGTATAGGTTCTACCTCTAGTTCTACCTGCACCACCAAAGCGACCTAATAAGTCATTAATAAAGGAATCAAAATCACCATATTGGTCAAAATCAAAGCCTTCCACGCCCACACCCGCGTCTCTAGGTGGAGGTGCAGCACCTTGGCTGGCTTGATGCCAATATTGTCCAAATTGGTCATACTTTTTCCGCTTCTCAGGGTCAGAAAGTACCTCATTGGCTTCATTGATTTCTTTAAAGCGTGTTTCAGCCTGCTGATCTCCAGGATTTAAGTCAGGGTGATACTTACGGGCAAGTTTGCGGTATGCTCGTTTAATTTCCTCTGGTGTAGCATTTTTGTCTACACCGATAATTGCGTAATAATCTTTAAAGTCTGTCGCCGTTGGCATATCTAATCAATTCAAAATCCAAAATCTAAAATCTAAAATTCTTCACAGTCTGCTTTGATTACTCCAATTACGTAGTCGGAAAGACAGAGCTAATAGTAATACTCCAAAAACAAGGGCATAAATACCAATAATCCAGACAATGGCTACTGCTCCAGCTAACGGCCAAATCGCTAACAGTACACCAAAGAAGAATGAAGCAATTCCGGCTATTACTAGCAGCCATTCATTCTCAATTGCCCTTCGCAACTGAAAGGCGGCAATCATCTCAAAAATACCAGTGATAATTGCCCAAGCAGCAATAAGATAAAGCAACAATAAGAAAGTAATGCCCGGCCAGATAAAGGCTAAAATGCCTACAATGATCCCTACTGCACCTTCAACTAACATTAGCCAAGCATTAGTATCATCAAGACGATCTTTAAATGCTGCGATCGCTAATAAAACTCCTCCCACCACCAAAAAGGCAGCAAAGAGCAATACTAAGGCCGTAATAGTAATTCCCGGCCAAAATAGTGCTACTAAACCAAAGAGAATCGCTAGTGTTCCTCGCAAAGCCAATGTCCACCAGTTCCTTGCTAGGCGGTTTCCCATTCTCATTGGATCAAAGTTATTTCTCATTGCTTCATGATTTATATAGTTGGCAGAAGTTGGCAGAAATTATCTTTTCCCAGTCTCCAATCCCCAATCCCCAGCCCCCAATCCCTAAAGAGCCGAAGGAAAAGTCTCTGGTGCTTCGCCCATTTCCCAGTAAGCAGTCCTGTCTAGGGGTTCGACTCCCCTAGTATCATCAATGTGAATCACCGCATCAAATTGATCCGGTAGACAAGCATAAAAATAGTGACTGATACGCTCGGTTTCGGGTTGGTAAATAACACCAATTGCTCTTTCTAATCTTGGTTCTCTCAGATTAGTAATAGCCGGATTATTATCCCGCAACAGGAGCAAAAATTGTGGTATTCCTGTTTGATGAAATAGGGCTTCATAACTACCCCGTAAAGCGGAACGCACTTGCTTAAGTTCCGTTGTTCCCCCCCAATCAGAAGCGGCTGTGACTGTACCGGTGTAGGTGCTAAACCCTATTAACACTGCATCTTGTCCGTAGCGATCGCGTACTAATTGACCTACATTTACTTCACCCAGTTTTCCCATATCTGTGGCTCTGGCGTCTCCTAGGTGGGAATTATGCTCCCAAACAACAACTTTGCTGGGTGTTTCTCGTTGATCTAAATGGTCAACTAGCTGTTCTAGCATTTCTGCCATATGGCGATCGCGAATATTCCATGATGAAACTCGCCCACTAAACATTGAGCGATAGTAAACCTCGGCATTTTTAACTAATCGAGCGTTCTGCATAGCAGAGAAAAACTCATCTGCTGCTAGTTGATGATCTTTGCTAATATACTCGGCAGATCGTTGCTGTAGTTCGAGTAGTTGGCTGACTACTTCTTGCTCACAGGATTTAGTTAATCCAAAACTGGTTGTATAACCATATTGCTGGCTATCTTCCCCAAAATGATCAAAGCAAGAGTAACGGTAACGGGCGCGTTGGGCTGCTTCGGGATCTACTTGATCAAGGTAGTTGATTACTGCTTCCATCGAAGCATACATACTGTAAAGGTCTAACCCATAGAAACCAACCTTAATCGCGTTGTCTGGTAGGTTGTCGTTATATTCACGCAACCAATTGACAAAATTTAAAACATCTGTATTGCGCCACATCCAGGTAGGGAAGCGTTGAAAACCTGCAAGTGCTTCTGCTGGTGTGGGATCTGCACTCACGCCTTGAATATAGCGATTGACACGGTAAGCATCAGGCCAGTCTGCTTCTATGGCGACTGCTGTAAAACCCTGCTCTTGAATTAGTCGTTTAGTAATTTCAATCCGTTGTTGATAAAATTCATGAGTGCCGTGGGAAGCTTCACCAATTAAAACAAAACGAGCATTCCCAATCAAATTAATCAATGGATCGTAGTCTGTGGCTGTACCTGTGATTTGGAATGCAGATTCACGCAAAGCCTCAACTACGTTAGTTATAGTTGCGTCTACCATAGGATTTACAAAGAAGCACTGCTTGTTTTAACCCTGTATCTTCTTTAAGCCAAGAATGATACAGTTTTGCGCTTCTGGAGATATATTCTTGGCCTGTTTAAACTCAGCGTAAATATTTCCCCCTCATCTTCCATCTAGCTATTGACGCATGAGGTTTGATGTCTTGATCTATCTGGGGGATGAACAGCTAAAATGCAAATTCTGCATCCTTAAAACAGCCAGAAACTTTGGGAAATATCGAAATGTCTAATCAGGTTTGGTTATCACAGTTAGAACAACAGCGATCGCTTGCAGTTATTCGCGCACCAAAGCTGGAATTAGGACTGGAAATGGCTTTGGCTGTAGCTGATGGGGGGATGAAACTGATTGAAATTACCTGGAATAGCGATCGCGCTGGCGAATTGATCACGCAACTACGAAATAAATTACCCGAATGTACGATTGGGACGGGGACATTATTTAATGTACAGCAGTTGCAAGAGGCGATCGCCGTTGGGGCGCAATTTCTCTTCACACCCCACGTTGATCCTGTGATGATTCAAGCCGCCGTAGCTCAAAATACACCAATTATCCCTGGCGCACTCACCCCGACAGAAATTATCACGGCGTGGTCTTATGGTGCTAGCTGCGTGAAAGTCTTTCCTGTGCAAGCGGTGGGAGGTGCTAGCTACATTAAGAGTTTGCAAGCCCCACTCGGCCATATTCCCTTAATTCCCACTGGGGGAGTCACCCTAGAAAATGCTCAAGAACTGATCCAAGCTGGTGCTGTTGCTGTTGGGTTGAGTGGGGAGTTATTTCCTAAAGAATTAGTCATAGAAAGAAATTGGCAGGCGATCGCGCAATTGGCTAGTGAGTTACTGCGAAACTTAGCTTAAAACAGTTATTTTAATTGAGAATAAACTCAGATTCATTATTAACATAATAAGCACAAATATAATAGACCTATCTTTAAAATAAATTTTATAGG
>NZ_JAYGGZ010000074.1:0-23786 GCF_034931465.1 Anabaena sp. UHCC 0399
CTCAAGCTACAGGTACTTCTGCCTCCGCTTATGGTGATGCCGCCACAGCCAGTGGGACTAATGCTACTTCCGTCGGTAAAGGTTCTACCGCATCAGGAAACAGTTCTATTGCCACAGGTGATACCGCTACTGCCAGTGGAGAAAATGCTACTTCCATTGGTAAAGGTTCTACCGCATCGGCAGCTAATGCTATAGCCACAGGTACGAGTGCTGTAGCCAATCAACAAAACGCTACTGCCACGGGTAATACTGCCCAAGCCACAGGTACTTCTGCCTCAGCCTATGGTGATACCGCTACTGCCAGTGGAGAAAATGCCACTTCTATTGGTAAAGGTTCTACCGCATCAGCAGCTAATGCCATAGCCACAGGTACGAGTGCTGTAGCTAGTGGAGGAAGTTCCATAGCTACAGGTACTAATGCTTTAGCGAACCAACACTTTACTACCGCTACAGGTAATGCTGCCCAAGCCACAGGTACTTCCGCCTCCGCTTATGGTGATGCCGCCACAGCCAGTGGCCAAAATGCCACCTCCGTTGGTAAAGGTGCGACTGCATCAGGAAATAGTGCGATCGCCACAGGTGATGCCGCTACTGCCAGTGGAGAAAATGCCACTTCCATTGGTAAAGGTTCTACTGCATCGGCGGCTAATGCCATAGCCACAGGTACGAGTGCTGTAGCTAATCAACAAAACGCCACCGCCACAGGTAACGCTGCTCAAGCTACAGGTATTTCTGCATCAGCTTACGGTAATAGTGCTACTGCCAGTGGAGAAAATGCGATCGCTATTGGTAAAGGATCTGTAGCATCAGGAATTGGTTCAATTGCTACAGGTACTCTTACCCAGGCAATTGGTGAAAATGCGATCGCTACAGGAACTAATGCTAAAGCTGATGGTTTTAATGCTACAGCCACGGGTTCTGGTGCTACAGCGATTGGTCAACACGCCACTGCCACAGGTGCGGCGGCTGTAGCACAAGGCTCATTTGCTACTGCCACAGGTGCTGGTACGCAGGCGATTGGTGAAAATGCGATCGCCATCGGCAACACTGTTAATGCCAGTGGTAACAATGCCACTGCCTACGGCAACAATGCCAATGCCAGTCAAAATAATGCTTCTGCTTACGGTAATAGTTCTACTGCTAGTGGTCTTAATTCCTCTGCCTACGGTAATACTTCCACTGCTAGTGGTCTTAATTCTTCTGCTTACGGTAACAGTGCCAATGCGAGTGGTAACAACGCTTCTGCTTACGGTAACAGTGCTAATGCCAGTGGCAACAACGCTTCTGCTTACGGTAACAGTGCCAAAGCCACAGCTAATAATGCCACTGCCTACGGCAACAATGCCAATGCGAGTCAAGAGAATACATCAGCTTATGGCTACAATGCTACTGCCAGTCAAATCAGTGCAACAGCATCAGGCGCAGGTGCGACAGCATCGGGTGCAAATTCTGTAGCTGTTGGGGGTGGTAATTTCAACACCACAACAGGTAACTTTGATCAAGCTGCCACCGCATCCGGCAATAGGTCAGTAGCCACCGGATTTGGAGCTAATGCCACCCAAGATGATGCTATCGCCGTAGGTACAGCTACAGCCAGTGGTCAATCTGCGATCGCCATCGGACAAAATGCGATCGCCAGGGAAGCTGGTACGGTTGCAATTGGTCGCAATGCCCAAGCACTGGGTGATCCAGCTACCGCCGTTGGTGATTCAGCCTTGGCAGTAGGTATAGATTCCGCAGCCTTTGCATACAGAGCTACAGCCAATGGCGACTATTCTACTGCTATTGGTACTGTCACTCAGGCTAATGGTAATAACTCAACTGCGATCGGCTCAAATGCAGTGGCCAATGGTACAAACTCAACCGCAATTGGTACAGGTGCGATCGCGACAGGTACTAATCAGATGGCCTTTGGTACTCCTGCTAGCTACTACACCTTACCAGGACTAGCTCCCTCAGGCGAGTTTGTTGGCGACACTTATCAATCTGGAGAAAGACGCTTTGTCACAGTAGACCAGTCTGGCAACTTAGGTACTGCATCAGCTTTCTTTGATCCTGCCACAGTTGAAAGAATTGAAAGAGGATTAGTCACATTAGGACAACAAATTGAATCTGTTGGTGCGCTTGCTGCTGCCCTATCATCCATTCCTAATACAATTCCCACGGGTGGCAAAGGCGGTTGTGGTGTTGGTGCTGGTATGTATGGTAATGCTTTAGCTGGCGCATTTGGCTGTGTTACCCGACTGAATCAAAGTATTACCGTTAATGCAGCTGCTTCCATCACATCTGCACCTGGTTCTTCTAGTTACAGCAGCAGTTCTAGCTTTATGGGTCGTATCGGGTTCTTCTTCCAGTTCTAAACCCAGAAGTTTTGCAGGTTTGTAGTCAGGACTTTAGTCCTTCTTTTAGGAATAAAGCCCCGACTACGAAATAAAACATAATAATCTTACATTATTTAATATCATTCGATTGATTCGCCCTAACTTTCTTAGTCCTTATTTTCCATACACTAAAATCCTAATACTAAGTTTCATTCCCACATAATATTCTTACTTTTTATAGCCGTTTTCAATTACATGAAATATAGTAGACTCGTCCGATTTACTTCCTTCCCAACTACTGCAACTATCAGGACATTTAATATCATGAACACCAACACTATCTTTAAAAGAGGCTACATCTACGCACTTTCTATTTTATCAATTGTCCCTGTACTCCTCACTTCCGCCTCTAGCACAGCACAAAATCGCACCCCACAACCTCCAACCAATCCACCAGCACCAACCAATTGGTCACAAGTTCCTAATACTGAAAAAGAATTTATGCAAGGGTGTGTAGGGCAGCAAAACTTACAGCCTAACCAAAGAAGGATTAAACAAAATTTTTGCCAATGTGCTTTTAATGCTTATAAAGCTCGCTACACTCCGCAACTATTTTCCCAGATTAATGTTCTAGCTGTGCAGGTAGGACAAGATGGGCCACGCCTAGTGAACTTGATGATGAAGCCTGAACTAGATCGTTGTTCTGCCCAAACTAATTATCGTCCTTAACTGTTATGGCTTGGTTGAATCGTTGTACCACTAATCATTTATATTCGTTAGGTTACTGGCTAGGGATAGGGATATTGGCAATCACTTTATCCACGAGTGTTAAAGCTCAAATCCCCCCTAGCACTCAACCGCCAGTCAACAATTCTTCCCTCAGCGCAGAAGAAAACTTTCAGCATGGTAACCTCACTCGCGCCATTCAACAATGGAGTCGCGATATCAAAAACCGTACCAACATTGTTGAAGCTTTATTTAATCGGTCGCAGGCTTATATTTTACTAAAACAATACGACTTTGCAGTCCAAGACTTAAATCAGCTAATTCAAATCCAAGGACAAAAGACCCCAGCTCGTGTCTTGATTGTGCGGGGAATTGCTTTGAGTGAACTCAACCAACTCCCAGAAGCAATTCAAAGCTTTAATCAAGCCGAAAAAATACAACCTTCACCTTTGGTTTATAACAATCGAGCATTAGCCTATCAACGCGCTGGACAACTTCCCCAAGCTTTAGAAGATTTACGTAAATCTGTGCAATTAGCACCCACATTAATTAATCGCTTAAATCTGGCAAATGTACGTATTCAGCTTGGTCAATTTAAACAAGTAATTGAGGAGATGAATCAACTGATAACCACTGAAAAATCATTTTTCCCTGCCTATCTCACCCGTGGCATTGCATATTACAACTTAGAGCAATATGAAACAGCAATTCGTGATCTTATCTTTAGTCTGAAAATTTTTCCAGATCAACCAGAAGCCTATTACTATGCTGGATTGTCATTCGCTAAGTTAAACAGGAAAGAAGATGCCTCTCAAAACCTCATTCGTTCAGCCGATCTCTATCTGCAACGCAACCAATCTAGTAACTATCGCCAGGTTTTAGAAAAAATTAATGAACTCAACCTGCAATAAATTGGTAGGGTATCCAGCAGAAGAAATAATTCCAAAATAAACAAGCTATTCACTCAGTTAAAAATGCTGTATTATTACAAAATAATACAGCATTTCCTTGTATTTTAAAGATAACATTACAGCACCATCTTGAAGACACAAGGGATTATTTTTTCATCTGTCAGCAAGTGGGTCAAATTAAATATAAAACCTTACCCTACCTCCAGCTTCTCTCTCCTTAGCAAAGAGGGTAAAGTTTTATATTATGCTTAATCAAGCCTACTTACTTAACATTGTTTTTTTGTTTTTATATTATTTATCATTTTTGACATAATATCTAGACTTTAATATAAATTTATTCTTATTATAGTAGTAATACTTAGATGACATAATTACCATTATAAATCCACCTGTTCTGTGAAATTTATCAACAATCAGTTGTTTTACCGATTACAAACATACCTGATAAATGAAATATTGTGTCTATGGGAAAATTATAAGTATTGATTTTCCCTACTTCCAGTTTATAAAAAACATGAGCAAGCTATGACACAAGTTCAGCAAAAAGTTTACTTACTCACAGAGCAACAACGTGATGCCTTACTTAACTATCTCCTCAATCGTCCATATCGTGAAGTAGCAGCAGGAGTTGAGTTTCTCAATAATGCACCTACTACTATGCTCAATATTGATCTTCCCGACGAACAAGCAGGAAGTATGCTCGCAGAACAAGAATTTAAAGCCCAAATAAATGGACAAGAGGAAGGAAAAATAGAAGTAGTTAACGCTCCTACGGAAGAATTAGCTGTATTATCCCGTACTTAATACTGAGCATTTTTGAGCTTGTTTTTTCCATTTTTATCTCTATTTGCTTATCCCTAGCAATTCTGTATGAAGCTGCATAGAATTATTAAGCTTAAAATCTTAATAGTGAAATAGGGTTTTATCTGATGTAATTCTATGCAGATCATATATGATTTTCATTTAAAAATTTTAGTAGTAATTCATTAATTATCGAGGTTTAATGCAAATTGTTGAATTAGGTTTTTAACATTTATTTTTTCAATTAACTAATAATTTACTAATACTCTCTTGCTCGATAGTCTACGACCAACTGGAAGTTATAAATTTGAGTCTAAGAAACTAACTAAAACAGGAAATGCTGATTTTCTCATTGGTTTTAACCTTGGTTGTGATCAAGAGTAATTTAGATATGTTTGCCCTGCCCATACCCTGCCTTCGACACGCTGCGCGAATGTAGGGTATAGGACTGTTGGAAGTTAGGGTTTGAAAATTTCGATGTTAGCAACGATACTTTTCAAATATCCTCTAAGACTGAAATTCTTGAAATGTAATTAATTGTCTTAAAGATCAATATTGAAACTTGAAATTCTAAAACACGGAGTAGAAAAACATGGAATTAAATCACATCAATCCTCAGCAACAACAAAACATTATTCCTGTTGATGGGTCTCTTTTCGCCCAAAAATCGGATTTAGAAATATTAGGAACTTTACCAAATCAATTAACAGAACCACTATATTACCTAAATGAAACTATTGAAAACAAGATTTTGTCAATAGAATCTTTCCCATTTGCTGACAATATCAATCTGATAACATCAACCTCATCTACTAATATTTTTGATGATAGTAATAATTACCCTCATGACTCGTTAATTATTGCAGATATTGTTGGACAAACAGTTTCTACATGGCATATTGACTCCTTAATAGGAAATAATTCTCAGCAATTAACAGTAATTAATCAGCCAAAATCTACTCAAGAAATTATTTTCCTAGATACTACTGTTGATAATTACCAAAGTCTCATAAAAGGGGTGGAATCTGGTGCTGAAGTTGTCTTATTAGATGCAAAACAAGATGGTATAATTCAGATAAGTCAAGTATTAAGTCAACGTAGTGATATTAGTGCCATACATATTATTTCTCATGGTAGTTCTGGCAGGTTACAACTAGGAAACGCCCAATTAACAGAAAATAACCTCCAATATTATAGTGAAGCACTTGATATTTGGGCAAAAGCACTCACAGAAAATGCTGATATTCTTTTATATGGTTGTAATGTAGCTGAAGGTATTGTAGGGACAAAATTCGTTAATCAACTAAGTCATTTAACTGAAGCAGATGTTGCCGCTTCTGATAATTTAACAGGGAATACTCAATTAGGTGGAGATTGGATTTTAGAATATCAATTTGGTTCAATTGAAACTGATATAGCTTTTAATCTCACAACTACTTATGCAAATGTTCTTGGTGTTACTGTAAATACAATTGGAAATCAACTTAGTTTCATCGGTACAAGTGGAAATGATAACCTATATTTAAAAAATGACAGCAATTCTCTGGCATATAGCATAGATGGAAGCAATTTTAATAATATTTCATTACTAGGAGGATTAACTTCCATTTCCGTTGACTTACAAGATGGAGTTGATCAGTTTTATGTTACAGGTGACTGGTCTACATATAGCGGTAATCTGAGTGTTTTTTCTGAAATAATTAATGTTGATACTTTAACTATTGGACAAAGCAATAATTTGGCAGGAGCTTTACAATTTTCCGCCATTGCTTCAGGGAATATTACATCTCAAAGTCAAATTAGCTTCCTAAATTCTAATATATTTGCAAATAGTCTTTTTCTCAGCGCAACTTCTAGCGTTAACAATACTTTCACAGGTAGTTCCCTGACTATACAAAATAACGCACTCGCCTCTATTACGGGAGGAGTAATTAAGGTAAACAGTCTTGACATTAAATCAGAAACAAAGGGATCTGTAGTTTCTGCTGCTAATTACGCATCTATTCAAAACCAAGTAACAGATAGTGCTATAGCTCTTCTAGAAAATACAACTATTAATGTTGCAACAAGCTTAAATTTAAATGCCCTTAGCTCTTCGATTTATAAAGCTTCTGGTGTGCAAGCAACTAATAATATTAGCGGTGATGTTACAGCTTATATCACCAATAGCACTATCACAAGTGGGATAGGAGGAGTTAATATTTATGCTCAAGATGCCAGCCAAGTTACTGCTGAATCAACTGGATTAAATTACGATTTTAGCCAACCTAATCCTATTATTTCCCTAGATATATCTCAGGCATATAATAATTTAAGTCGCTCTGTAACAGCATACATAAACAATAATTCGGATATTACCGTTACTAATGGTGATATCCGAATTATTGCTGATAAACAGACTAAACTAAGCTCAAGTGCTAAAGCTGCCACGGCTACAGCAAGTGTAAGTTTAGTCGTTAATGCTTCTTTAAGTGGTGGTGGTACATTCGCTGCTAATGCAGTACAAGGTGATGTTAAAGCTTATATAAATACTAGTACGATTAAAACCCTCAATACAGGGAGTATTCAATTACAAGCAAAAGATCATTCTGCCATCAATGCTATATCTGAAAGTGGTGGATTAACAGTATCTAGCACCGCAGATATTGGTGTTAATGGTAGTGCTTTGACTAATGCGATCGCTTTCAACACAATTGGTTGGCAAATTGATAATTTGTTAGGTAAAGCTATCAATACTTTACTGAGTATAGACATAGCAGATGTAGAAAAGCCAGCAAATGTACAAGCCTATATTACAAATAGTAATGTTACTACCAACGGCAATTTAAGCCTTACCGCCACTTCGGAATCTCAAATCAATTCAACGGTAAGTAATGCAGCTACTTCAACAGCATCTTCACTATTTGGGGCTAAAGCATTAACTAGTAGTACTATCTTAGCCAGTAATCGAATTAGTAGTACAACCAATGCTTATATTGATGGCAGCACCAATAAACTGATCAATGTCAGTGGTAAAATCTCTCTTTTAGCTGAAGATAAAGCTGGAATTTATGCTAATAGTAAAATTGTTGCCTCTTCCATAGTCACTAATGATGGAGGTGTTAACGTCCTGAATAACGGGATAGGTCTTTTAACGGCAGACTACACCACAGGTGACGGAAATAAAAATCTTATTTTTGGTAATAAAGTCAAGTTAGAAGGTAATTACAACACCACTCCCAATGCTGATTTAACTAAAACCGTTTTCCTTAATACAGGTGATTTAGTAGAAATTGCCAAAAACTTCACAGGTAAAGGAAATGTTGGGAGTGTTTATAGATATTTAGGATCTGCTCAAAGTCGCGATATTTACACCCAAAATTATAACGATGATAGTCTGTGGCAAGAAGTCGGTAAAGCAAATACTGTCTACAAATATTTGGGAACATCTACCACAGGGACAAATCTTAACCTTAAAGCACAAAATTATAATGCTCTAGACTACTGGAAAGAAGTATTAGAAACCCAGTTAATTCCCCAAGGCAATAACATTACTGATTCCGACGCTATCGCCGTGGGCGGATTAGTCGTCCTCAACGATGTCCGCTCCGATGTCCAAGCCTACATCACCAATGCCACCATCAATGCCCAAGGCGAAATTAAAGTTGAGGCGATAGAAAACGCCACCCTAATAGCCGAAGCCGATAGTAGTGCCAACGCTTCTGGTGGTAGTGCCTATGGTTCTGGAACAGTAGTTGCTGCCAACGGCATCATCGCCACCAACACCGTCCTCAGTGCCGCCAACGCCTACATCACCAACAGCACCATTACCACCACCAGTGGTGACTTAATTGTTGATGCTCAAAATACCTCCATCATTGAAGCTATCAACAAAGCTACTACTACTAGTGGTGATACTGCCGTCGGGGTAGTTTTAGCCTTCAACACCATCGGTTGGAATCCCCAAAACCTCTTATTCAACGCCATCGACGCCCTAGTTAACACCAACATCGGCACACAGCAACCAGCCCAAGTCAAAGCCTACATTGAGAACAGCACCGCCAACATCCAAGGCAACATCAACATCCAAGCCCAAGGCAAAACCCAACTCACCGCCACAGTCAGCAACGAATCCACATCTGCTGCCTCCGCCATCGTCAACGCCAGTGGCATGAGCATCGGCGGCATCCTTGCCAGCAACATGGTCAGCAGCGAAGTCCAAGCCTACATTCGCAGCACCACCAGCACCAACACCAACATCACAGCTACTGGCGACATCACCATCAACGCCAACGATGCCACAGGCATCAAAGCCGACACCACCCTACAAGCCATCTCCTCCACCAGCAACGACGGTGGAGTCAGCCTCGCCAACAACCTCTTCAACACCCTCATCAACGAATACCAGTACACCAGCAAATCTGGTACTCAAACCGTCAACCAATACGACCAAGTCAGACTCGCCTCCGACTGGAGTGATTCCACCCAAGGCACCGCCGGCAAAGTCTACCAATACATCGGCAGCACCCCCCTAGCCAACATTGACCTCGCCAGCCAAAACTACACCGACAGCAGCAAGTGGAAACAACTCAGCATCAATAACGTACTGCCCACAGGCTTAAACGTCACCGACTCTGACTCCCAAGCCTATGGTGGACTCATCGTCCGCAACGATGTCATTACCAATGTCGATAGCTTCATCCATCAAGCCACCATCCAAGCTGCAAGCATCGCAGTTACCGCCCAAGAAACTGCCACCTTAGAAGCCACCACCACCAGCATTGGCTCATCCTCAGGCGGTAGTGCCTACGGTACAGGCAAATCTATCGCCGTCAACGGCACAATTGCCACCAACAGCCTCCTGGGAGATACCCAAGCCTACATTACCAACAGTAACGTTACTACTAGTAGCGACTTAACCGTCAGTGCCGACCATAATGCCAAAGTTGATGCCACCTTAAACAGTAGCGTCACCACCGGCAACCAAGGTGTAGGGGTCGCCATTGCTTTCAACACCCTAGGCTGGAAAACCCAAAACCTCTTATATAACACCATTGATGCCCTACTAGGCACTAATATCGGCAACGAACAACCAGCAACAGCTAAAGCATACATTCAAAACAGCCAAATTCAAGTCGGGGCGAACCTGAATGTCTTAGCCAACTCCCAAACCCAACTCAACGCCACCGTCAGTAACGCCGCCACCTCCGTCGCTTCGGCACTATTTAACGCCACAGGGATGAGTGTCGGTGCTATCCTCGCTAGCAATAAAGTCAGCAGTGCTGCCCAAGCCTATATTGAACAACCCATTGGCACAGTGCAAGTCGGCGACACTCTCACCATCTCTGCCCAAGATAATGTGGGCATTTACAGCAACAGTAAGATAGTCTCCTCCTCCATCACCACTAATGTCGGTGGTGCGGATATTTTAGACAACAAGATTAAACAATTCCTCAACGCTAAATATGACACTGCCGATGGGCTGAAGAATCTCAAATTTGGGGAACGGGTGCGTTTAGGTGCAGATTACGGCAATGGTGGCAAAGCAGGTAGTGTCTATGAATATTTAGGCACTGGTAATAGCCTTGACTTGTCCAATACTGACTACACCAACCTTGATTACTGGAAAGAAGTATTAGAAACCCAGTTAATTCCCCAAGGCAATAACATTACTGATTCCGACGCTATCGCCGTGGGCGGATTAGTCGTCCTCAACGATGTCCGCTCCGATGTCCAAGCCTACATCACCAATGCCACCATCAATGCCCAAGGCGAAATTAAAGTTGAGGCGATAGAAAACGCCACCCTAATAGCCGAAGCCGATAGTAGTGCCAACGCTTCTGGTGGTAGTGCCTATGGTTCTGGAACAGTAGTTGCTGCCAACGGCATCATCGCCACCAACACCGTCCTCAGTGCCGCCAACGCCTACATCACCAACAGCACCATTACCACCACCAGTGGTGACTTAATTGTTGATGCTCAAAATACCTCCATCATTGAAGCTATTAACAAAGCTACTACTACTAGTGGTGATACTGCCGTCGGGGTAGTTTTGGCATTTAACTCGGTTGGTTGGAAAACGCAAAATGTTCTATTCAATACAATTGATGCGTTACTAGGCGACCCGGCAATTTCTGCTGCGATGAACGGAGAAAAGCCGGCTGAAGTTAAAGCATATATTGAAGACTCGACTATTGATGTTGTTGGCAGTGTTGCTGTAACTGCTGTTTCTAAGGCTCAAATTGATGCGAATGTGAGTAATGAATCAACTTCAGCAGCATCAGCTCTTTATGGGGCAAGTGGAATCAGTGTTGGTGTAGTGCTGGCAACGAATAAAGTCAATAGTACTGCTAAAGCCTATATTGGTGATAACCCAGACGATCCAGCAGATGCTCTTAGCACAACAGTTAATGCCCAAGGTAATATCAGTGTTATTGCTAAAGACGAAGCTGGCATTAAAGCTGACAGTATCTTAAAAGCTATCTCCAGTACCACTAACGATGGTGGTGCAAGTATCTTGGGTGGTTTAGCTAATAAATTACTCACGGAGTATAGTTACACCACTAATTCAGGAGTACAGGAAGTTAAATATGGTGATAAGGTACGCATAGCTAGCAACTATTCAGGAGCGGGGACAAAAGAAAGTTTATATCGATACATTGGTCAAAACCGACAAAGCTTCAATTTAGGATCACAAAATTATGCCAATACATCTCTCTGGCAAAAACTTGATCCGGTTGACATTAGCACTATTATTCCTACTGACAAACTCAGGCTGAATATCAGTGATTCAGATTCCATTGGTGTTGGTGCGTTAATAGTATTCAACGACGTTCGTAGTGATGTAGCTAGTTTTATCAATCAAGCGAATATCATTGCTACTAACGGTAATATTCAGGTCACATCTCTGGAAGCAGCTACTATCGTGGCTAAGAACGAAAGCACTGTTACTTCCGATGGTGGTAGCATTTTAGGCTCTGGTACTTCTGTTGCAGTCAATGCAGTGATTGTCACTAATACAGTATTAAGCGCAGCTAATGCTTTCATTAGTAATGGCACAGCTAAAACTTTGAGTACAGGCAATATTAGCGTAGATGCTCAAAATACATCTTCTATTACTGCACTTGTTGATAATACTACTACCTCAAAACAGGCTTCTGTAGGTGTTACCCTCGCTTTCAATACTATTGGTTGGAAATCGCAAAACTTCTTATTCAATACTGTTGATGCCTTATTTGGTACTAACATTGGTGATAAACAACCAGTACAAGTGCAGGCATACATTAAAAATGCTCAGATTCAGTCCGTAGGAGCAGTGAGCGTCACAACTACATATGGTACTAATGTTGATGCTCAGGTAAAAACTTCTGCGACTTCTGTTAATGTCAGCTTAAACAAATCTCCCGCCATTAGCGTAGGGGCAAATATCACCCTCAATAAAATTAGTAGCCAAGTCCGCTCCTACATTGAAGGTTCTACTCTGCTGGAGGCGAATAATGGAGATTTAACCTTAGCAACATCAGATGTCTCTAAGATTACCTCTAATGTCAATGCTCCTACTCTGGCTGTGGGTTTAGGTACAGGATCAACTATTTCTGCTTCTGTTGGTTTAAGTATTGCTCGCAACGAAATAGACAATCACTCAGAAGCCTTTGTGAAAAATAGTGGTTCTGCTGCTAATCCAATTAAAGTTAATGGCACAGTCAGCATAACTGCTCATAAATCTGCAACTATTGAGGCCAGTTCGGCAGCATCTGCTATTGGTGTTTCTGCTAGTACTTCAAGCAGTACATCCTTTAGCGGTGGGGGTGCAACTGCAATTAACTACATTACCGGTAAGGCTAATGCTTTCATTGAAGGCAGTACGATTGGCAACAGTAACAATAAAGTCAATAGTGCAACTCTTCAAGGTACGAACCAATCAACTATCAAGGCGGAAGTTAAGAGTACTGCTGTTGCTGTAGGATTAGGCACAGGTACAACTCGTGCTTTTGCTATTGGTTTTTCGCTGGCTAATAACTTTATCGGTTGGTCGGACAGTAACACAAAATCTTCTCTGGAAGTATTAGCTTATATTACGAACTCAAGTGTAGCTACCAGTGGAGCCATGAATCTCTTAGCTACTTCTAATAGTCAGATTGATGCCACTGTTGCAGCCACCACTGTTGCGGTTGGTATATCATCAGGCTCTAGTGGTGGTTTGAGTGGTGCTGGTGTATTCACGGAAAATAAAGTTGCCGCCTTAGTCAAAGCTTACATTGCAGATACTAATAGTGTAGATGGCAAGCCTACTAATATTGTTGCCAATGGTGGAATTAACCTGACATCTGCCGACACTTCAAAAATTAGTGCGGATGCCCAAGCTGTTGCTGTAGGTGCTAGCTTATCAGGCTCTAATGGTGGCTCTTTGTCTATTGGGTTTTCTATTGCCCGGAATACTATCGAAAATGAAATTGAGGCTTACATTACCAATGCTGCGGTTATTACCAGTAATGTTGGTAATATCATGCTTAGTGCTACGGAAAATAATAAGATTAAAGCTGATTCTGTGGCTGCGGCTGTTTCCGTTGGTATCAGTGCAGGTACGGCTGGTTTTGCTCTTAGTGGTGGTGGTGCTGAAGCAACAAATATTATTCTCAACAAAACCAATGCCTATATATCTGGTAGTGCCTTGGGTGCGATCAATGATCAAATTGGCAACCTCAGTCTAACTGCTTTAGGGACATCAGATATTGATGCCACTGTGGGTGCTGTGGCTGCGTCTGTAACCTTTGGTGGTAAAGCAGGAGTAGGCGTAGCTATTGGGGTAGCGATCGCTCAAAATTTAATTGGCTATAAATCAGATGGTACTCGTAGTCCAGCTGAAATACAGGCTTATATCAGCAATTCAAGTGTGAATGCGGCAGGGACACTAACTCAAACGGCAACAGCAAGTGAAACAGTTGATGCCATAGTTCTGGCGGGATCAGTGGCTATAGCTGCTGGTGGAAAAGCGGGAGTAGGATTAAGCGGTGCGGGAGTCAGCGCAGAAAACAAGATTGTTACCTTAGTGAAGGCATTTGTGGATGGTGATGGTGCGACAGGCATTCAAGCCAGAACTGCCACACTCACTGCTAGTGACTCTTCAACTACAATTGACGCCACGATCGCCACAGTTTCTTTATCAGCAGGTGTTGGTGGTACTGCGGGTGTGGGTGTCTCGATTGGGGCGGCTGTTGCCAATAACTTCATTGGCTATAACGACAATAGTCGCCAATCGGCTGAAGTTCAAGCTTATATTCAAAATTCCAGTCTCAACGTTAGTGGAAATTTGACACTAAGTGCAACAGCCAATGGCATCATTACCGCCTTAGTAGGAGCAGGTTCTGCCGCAGTTGCTGGTGGTGGTACAGCAGGAGTTGGGGCTAGCGGTGCGGGAGTCAGCGCAGAAAACAAGATTGCTACCTTAGTGAAGGCATTTGTGAATGGTGATGGTGCGACAGGCATTCAAGCCAGAACTGCCACACTCACTGCTAGTGACTCTTCAACTATCAAAGCTGATGCAGGTGCCGCTTCCATTGCTGCATCTTTGGGTGGAACTGCGGGTGTTTCACTGTCCATTGGTGTTGCCCTGGCTAATAACTTAATTTCCAACGAAGTGGAAGCATTTATCAATAATGCAGACAACTCTTTCACCACAACCACAGGTGGTGTATCACTATCTGCTACCACTAATGCCAATATTCAAGCCTTATCAGTCGCCGCTTCTCTGGCAGCAGGGTTTGGTGGGACTGCGGGTGTGGCAATCAGTGGGGCGGGTGCTGCGGCTGTCAATACGATTCTGACTAAGACCAATGCTTACATCAAGGGCAGTGTAATCAATAGTGCTGGTGCTGTTAGTTTGACAGCAACCAATTCAGCTACAATTGACGCCACGATCGCCGCAGTTTCTTTATCAGCAGGTGTTGGTGGGACTGCGGGTGTGGGTGTCTCGATTGGGGCGGCTGTTGCCAATAACTTCATTGGCTATGACGACAATAGTCGCCAGCCTGCTGAAGTCCAAGCTTACATTCAAAATTCTAGTGTGACTGCTGGAGGTGACTTGACCTTGAATGCTACCTCTGGTGGTACAATTACCGCCAAAGTTGGAGCAGGTTCTGTTGCACTTGCAGGTGGCGGTGCGGCAGGAGTTGCAGCTAGTGGTTCTGGTGTCAGCACTAAGAACAAGATTGCTACTTTTGTCAAGGCATTTATCGATGGTGATGGTGCAACAGGCATTCAAGCGAGATCCGCCACTCTCTCTGCTAGAGACACTTCAACTATTAAAGCTGATGCAGGTGCAGCTTCCATTGCTGCATCCTTGGGTGGAGCTGCGGGAGTCTCTCTCTCCATTGGTGTTGCCCTTGCTAGTAACTTAATCTCCAATGAAGTGGCAGCATTTATTAACAATGCAGACAATTCTGTGAGAACCACCACAGGTGATGTTTCTATATCTGCAACTACTAGTGCTAATATTCAAGCCTTAGCGGTTGCTGCTTCCATTGCCGCAGGCTTTGGAGGTGCCGCAGGTGTAGCTATCAGTGGGGCTGGTGCTGATTCCACTAACAGCATATTTACTAAGACTAATGCTTACATCAAAGATAGTGTCATCAACAGTGTGGGAGCAGTGAAAGTAGATGCCAAGAATACTGCTGGCATTACTGCGAAGATTGGTGCCGCATCTGCTGCTGTAGGCGGTGGCACTGTAGGTGTAGGAGCTTCGATTGGGGTGGCGATCGCTCGTAACCAAATTGGCTGGGATTTGGATTTAACAGACACCAACTATAAATACACTACTGGTAGTGGTGAGAGATTTGTCAATAAAGGCGACAGAGTTCTGATCCAAGAAGGCGCGAGAGCAGGCGATATTTACGAATTTATCGGTGATCCTGCAACCATTAAATTGCAAACTGCTGACTACTCCAACACATCAAATTGGAAACAGGTCAATCTGAAGCAAAATGCTGCTGAAGTCCTGGCTTATGTGGAACGTTCTAGCATTAATGCAGGCGGAACATTAGCTCTGGCAGCCCTTTCTGATTCAACTATCGAAGCCACTGTGGAGTCTACTTCCGTAGCGGTGGCAGCTGGACTTGCGGGTGCATCACTCAGTGGTGCAGGTGTCAGTACCGAGAACAAAATCGCTACGAAGGTTCAAGCTTTTATTTCTGGAGATGGTGCTACTGGAATTAGTGCCAGCAGTATCAGTTTGAAGGCAACTGATGAATCAAGGATTACAGCTAATGCTGAAGCAGCTTCCATAGCCGCTACATTTGCTATTGGCGCTGCCATATCAGTTGGAGTATCTATTGCCAAAAACGAGATTGGTAATGATGTCAGAGCTTTTGTGCAAAATGTTAACAACAGTTTGAGGGCAACCAGTGGAGATATTCAGTTAACAGCAATAGAAACAGCAACCATCACAACTACCTCAATTGCCGCATCGGCAGCAGTAGGACTTGTGGGAATAGCTGGATCTGGCGCTATGACGCTGAACACAATTAACAATCGTACTCAAAGCTATATATCTGGTTCTAATCAGGTAACATCTCAAGGAAATGTAGTTTTAACATCACGGGATACTTCAACTATTCAATCTCTAGCAGGTCAAGTATCAGGTGGGACAACAGCAGCAATTGGTGCATCTGTTGCTACCAACAACTCTTCTAGCACAACACAAGCGTATATCAGTGATAGTACCGTTACCTCTACCACGGGATATGTCAAAGCTATTGCTGAGACTACAGGCAAGATCAAGAGTGCTTCCGCAGGGGCTTCAGTAGCTGGAGGTGTAGCACTTACAGGGTCAGTTTCAATTAATAATATTGCCAATATCACAGATGCTTACGCTAGGAATGCAATTATTTCCAGTGTCAGTGGGGTAGAAATTTCTGCTCAAGATGCTGCCAAAGATAATGAAGCAACGATTCAGTCTTTAGCAGGACAACTTAGTGGTGGCATGGCGGCTGGAATTGGTGCAGCCTTGGCTTACAACAATATTGCCAATGTTGTGAGAGCCTATGTCACAGCTGATAATGGCAAGTTTACAACTATCGATACATTAGGTAATGTCATTATTCAAGCGTTTGGCACCAGCAAAATTGACACGATCGCGGCTGGGGGTTCTGCTGGTCTACTAGCAGGTATTGGTGGTTCTTTTGCAGTCAACGAGATGAATAATAACGTCTCTGCTTCTGTCCAAAATAACAGCAGCATCAAGGCCAGAGGCAGTGTGGGCGTATTGGCAAATTCCACAAACTCGATAAACACTACAGGCGGAACATTGAGTGCAGGCTTTGTGGGTGTGGGTGGCACGATCGCAGTCAACAACCTGGAAAACACCACCCGTGCTTATGTCAATAATTCCAGTATTGATGGAGTTGGTGAGCAAAGTATTACCATTCCCAAAGCTGATGGTAGCGGTACAACAGAATCTTTCCAAGGTGTCGCTGTCTTGGCGACGAGTAAAGACAGTGTTGATGTGACTATCGGTACTGCCGGTGGTGGGGGATTAGCTTTTCTTGCTAGCGTAGCTATTAATTCTTTCCAAAATACAACTGAAGCTTATGGGAACAATGTCGCTATCAATGCAAGTGTTGGCTCTGCAATTCCGGAACAAAGCCTTTACATCAAGGCTTTCAATGACAGTACAGTAGATGTCAGTGCAGGCACAGCAGGGGGTGGTTTAGCAGCAGTGGGTATCGGTCTTGATATCACCACGATGAAGAATGCTACGACTGCATACATCAACTCTAGCGATCTGATTAATTCTCAAGGGTCGCTGGTAAAAGCTAACAAGGACTTGGTTGTTGAAGCGAAAACTCAAAAATCTGTAACCTCCAATGTTGTAGCTTTGGGTGGAGGAGGTTTGAGCGTCCAGGGTGCAGTCTCTATTATCAACGTCAGCAGTGGCATGTCTAGTAAGGGTTCAGACGCGATTGGCGATACCGAAAGTAAAGTAAATGAGCAACTAAAAGGTTGGCAAGCAAACGCCAATATCAAAGATATCTCTGGAAACTTTGCTACAAGTTTACCAACGCTTAAAGGAACGACAGCATTTATTGCTGGCACAGCAAGCGCAGGTGAAAACTTGATCGTCAATGCCTACGAGACTACGAAACTGAAGATTGAAGTGGGATCATTATCTGCTGGTTTAATCAGTGTGGGCGGTGCAGTAGGGATCGCTAATATTGAGCACAATGCCTCAGCTTATATAGGAGATAGATCCAGATTAACTGGTGGCAATATTACCATTGAGTCAATTGGTTTTGTAGACTCTACAACGGTGAAAGCGGTTGCTGGTTCAGCAGGAGCAGTGGGGCTAGGGGCGGCTGTTTCTTATCTCAGTTCTCAAAATAACTCCCAAGCTTATGTGGGTAATGATGCCACCATAGCTCGTGCCAATAACGTCGATGTGACTGCTCGCTCCTCTTCTAACTTAAATGCCGACGCTTCAGGGAAAGCTTACGGAATAGCGGCGGCGGGGATTGTGATTGCCAGTGCCGAAGAAACTGGCGCAACTAGAGCTTATTTAGGTAACAGGGTTAAAGTTGAGGATACTGATAACCTGAATGTGCAGGCGATCGCTAACGAAACAGTAACAGCAACTAGTCAAGCATCTTCTGGTGGGATTCTTTCTGGCAATGGTACTGATACTACAGCTACCGTTGACCCCAATGTGGCTGCATACATTGGTGACAACAGCACAATTACAGTCGCCAACAATGTGAATGTGCTTTCTGATGTTGCTGTAGACGCAGATGCAGCCAGCAAAGGTGGAAGTTACGGAGCGTTAGCAGTTGGGCTGGCGTTCTCTAAAGTTAACTCCAACCCCACAATCAATACCTACGTTGGTGAAAATACCACAATTGAAGCTGGCAATGTCAAAATTGCTAGTAGTTTAGGCAAAGCTCCTGTGACTGGTGATACATCATTCAATCCTGCTAGTGCAGTCAACAACAGTGCCGAAACTGTTACTTTTGCCAATGATCATGGTCTCAGTACCGGAGATACAGTTGTTTACTCCAATGGTGGCGGTAATAATATTGGCGGGCTGGAAAATAATGCTGGTTATAGCGTCATTGTTGTTGATAGTAAGACCATTGCTCTAGGTAGTCAGTTTAACGCCGCTACAGTTAACACGAAATTCAACACTATCTCCTTTGCTCAAGGACACAGCTTTAATAATGGCGATAAAGTGATCTATCAAGCCAAAGAAGGTAGTGCGATCGATGGTTTAACTTCTGGTCAAACTTACATCATCAAGCTGATTGACACGAACACTATCCAATTGCAAAATCCGACCAATTTATCAGAAGACATCACTCAAGGTGCTAGGTTGAATGGTTTGACGACAACAGCAGGTGTTACAACCATTAGCAGCACAAGTGATAACGTATTCAATAACGGTGATACGGTTGTCTACCAGAAACGTTCTGCCAAATTTACAGTTGACGAATCGCTCCCCGATACTAATGGTGAGGCAAATATCTTTAACCTCAACACTGGTGATATCGTCTCAAAAAATGAAATTAATTCTGGCAGTCACGGATTTGAAACAGACGATCAGGTCATCTACACTGCCGATGGTGCTGCTATCGGTGGCTTAACTAGTGGTCAAAAGTACTATGTCAAGAAAGTAAACGACGATAAGTTCCAACTCTCTGCGACACTTGGAGGTGACGCAATTGATATTACCAGCGCTCCCGCAGGAACAAGTCATAAAATTACAGCAGTGGGATTGACAGTCACCACCACAGCCAACTTTAGCTATGCAACTGCAAATAATAACGAAATTACCGTCACCAATCATGGTTTCACTGAAGGGCAAGCAGTCAAATATACTGGTGCATCTTCAATCGGTTTAACAAATAACGCCACCTACTATGTCATTAAGGTTGATGACAACAAATTCAAGCTCGCGTCTACTATCGGTGGTACAGCAATTTCCCTCACTGCTGCGGCTGGTTCCCATTCACTGACAGCAACTGGTGCTGAATTAGAAGAGGGCGTGACTTATTATGTAAAAAATCGCACAGAAACCAGTTTCCAATTGTCGGAAACACTCAATGATGATTCCATTGGCCTCGACACAACAGGATTAACTGGCACAGGTGCAAGTCATCTCTTTGTCAAACAATCTGTAATTGATTTAACTAGCACCAGTACAGGAATGCACAACCTGGTGGTTGACTTAAATAGCTCTACAGCAACAGGAACAAAACACACGCTGTCGGACGGAGCTTCGATTGTTTTACCCAGCCAAGGCGATCAGGTATTCTCTGCTTACTCTCAAGCATCTTCAGGTGCAGCCTTAGCTGGTAGTGGAGCAGAAGCCACAATTGTGATTAGTCCTACCATGAATACCTTTGTAGGTAGTGGTGCTAGGATTACGTCTACGGGTGATGTGACAGTTCAAGGACAATCCAATGTCCAGGTAACGGGGGCAGCAAGTACAAAAACAGGTGGACTCGTTGCAATTGGCGTAGGTAAGCTTGATGCAAGCATTACTAACAATAACAAAACGACTATATTTAATAACGCGACGATTAATGCCGCCGGCAATGTGACAATTGATGGTCAATCAAGTCACAAATTTAATGTTTCAAGTGATAGTACTGCTGGTGGTCTGATTCCTGTAGGAGATGCTACCTCAACTGTCAATCTCACCCATAACACCATCACTGAGATTCGTGATCAGGTAAATATTACTTCCCAAAGAGATTTGTTGGTTCACTCTTCTAGCAACACAATTGGTTCTGCCAAAGCCAGTGCCAGTGGTGGAGGATTAGTACCCTTCGCTTACGGAACAGCTAACATTAATGTCTTAGGAATTAATGATACTAATGTTAATGCTGCTACCTTGGAAGGCAGAAAATTAACAGTTGAGTCTGCTGTTGACAATCTGGATGTAAGTGCTTTGGGTCTGGCAAGAGCTGCTGGTTTGATTGGCATTATTCAAGCTAAATCCAACATTAATTTGAATGGTACGAGAGCCACAACTAACATTGGTTTTGGAGCTTCCTTAAAAGCCGATGAACTCAATCTCAATGCTGTGTTTAGAAACGTGAATAGTAATTCCACTGCTCTGGCTCATTGCGATGGACTAGGTGGCAAAACTGACTCAGATGCCACAAACTATATGAATTTGACAGCAAGGGTGAATACAGATGCTAACTCTACGCTCACTGTCAACTCGCTGAATGTGAAGTCAGGCTTTGATAACTTCAACGACATCACTTACGCACATAGTAAGAAAGCTTGGGAACTGAGAATCTGGACTCCATTTGGCACTATTGTTATTACCTTGGACTTTGGTAGAGCAAAAGATGATGATAAGCAAATAAATCCTGAAGCGGTTACCAACTTCAATTCCAATGTTATTCGCCTAGCACGAGCAGTGAACCCTGTTTTAGTAGTCGATGCGAATGGGCAAATTTCGCTCAAGAGCGACAATGTTACTGTTACTAGTAATGCTACAAATATCGATGTCAGTAATATTAGTGCCAATGGTAGTGGACAAATCAAATTTAGCTCGGGAACGAAATCTACAGGTGGATTATTTACCGATAACGGCAAGTATTCAGCGATTGATCCAGCATTCGACACTGTAGAAATTCAGAACTATTCCAATAAGAATCTGATCATTAATGATATCAGTACCATATCCTCTGGTTCTGGACTTGCTTCACCTGACTACAGCCAAATGGATATCACCAATACAGGCGTTGCCACTTTTGCATCTGGTACGCTGGCTACTAATCCGACGGTAGTGACGATTAATAACTGGGGTGCTTCCAACCTGATTCTCCAAGGTGTGATCAATAATCCCCACGATCGCACTATCCTTTACAGTGGTGGTAATATTTTCAGCCAGGGAACTACACAGAAGATTATTACCCGTGACCTGAAAATGACGGCGGCGGGAAGCATTGGCGCAAATGGTCAACGGATTGCGGCTCAGTTGAATCAAGGCTACAACCCAGTGACTGCTGATGTAAGTGATAGCAAAATTTATCTCAACGTTGAGGCGCAGAACTCCACATATCTCAACCTCACGGCAAAAGGTTTGGACAGCAATCCAGTGACTGTAAATGCTCAAAGAATGATTGCTTATAGTGGAGAAGTGAATCTGGCGATCGGTCAAACCACAAATCAAGCTAACACCTCTATTTCTGCCCTCTATAAGTTTACAGATAATCTTGACAGTTATCAGAGCATTATGGCGGGTAGCAGTATTGTCATAGATGCAGGAAATACGACCACAAATATTGATGCTAAGACTATATTTTTCGGTTCACAAAGATTCCTTGATTTGACAACTGGCGGGTCTATTAATGTAAAAAATTCGCCTGGAACAATCAATCTCAAGAAGGCAATCAGCTATCAAGATACAGTCAATTTGAGCGGAACAGATATTCTACTAGCAGATAATGGTTTAGTGCAAGCTGGAAATGATGTCAACTTGAATTTGACAAATCTATCAATGTTAAATAATTCTCAGATGCAAGCTGGAAATGATGTCAATCTACTGGTAGCAGGTAACGTTCAAATCAACTCAACTGCTACTATCAATGCTGGTAATAATGTTGTAATTCAAGGTGATTACAATAATCAATATGCTAATGAAAGTGCAATCACCATTGGCGGTTGGGTTTATGCCCAAAAGATGTCTATATACGGCGACAGCAATAAAGTTTTTAACATTCAAAGACTGGCAACAACAACTGAAATCTACGCAGGTGGAGACAACAATATTATTAATATCGGTAGTAGTCAGAACCGCACAAACGAAATTCTCAAACGCCTCAATGTTTATAGCGGAACACAGAATGCTATCAATACTATCAATGTGGACAATTCAGGAGATACTAGCAACAGTGCTGGAATACTAACAGATACATCTCTGACTGGATTAAGTATGGGTGAAGGGATTTATTACAATGACTTTAAGGTATTCAACCTGAAATTAGGATCAGGTAATGACGACTTCACCATCATCAATACGAGTGCAACGACTAATATTGATAGCGGTGCAGGTGATGATAAGTTCCGTATTGGACCTAAAGTAGATGCGAATGGGCAGGTATTAGATGAAATAGTGAATGGAGTATTGATACCAGGGGTGAATATCTTAGGTACAAAAAATATTACTACTATCAAAACAGGAGCAGGAAACGACTATATCCAAGTAAACCGTAATACAGATGTACTGAACATTCAAGGTGGCATTGGTGATGATACTTTTGAGGTCAATACCCCGATTAGTTATTCAAATTGGCTGACTAATGCTAAAGTTAATATCGCTGGAGATGATGGCAATGATACAACGATTATTAATAGTTCTTCCCTGTTGGAAACTATTCAGAATAACGTGACATCGATTGAAGTGATCAATAGTCGTTCCATTAGTCTAATGACTAATGAAATGATCATAATTAATGGAAATACTGGTGGTAGTGGTTCAACAGGAAATTCTGGTAATACCAATAGTGGTAGTGATCCAACTTTGTCTAGTCTCTCTGATAGAACCCTGGTTGATTCAAGTAATACAAATGGCGGTAGCGATCCAACTTTATCTAGTCTCTCTGATAGAAACGTGGTCGATTCAAGTAATAATGATAGTGTAATTGATCCTTTCTTACTGGCGTTATTCTCCCGTTGATCATCTCACCAACCCATCCTCCTGCCGTCAAGCTAAAAGCTATGATGGCAGGAGAATGCCAAGCAAAGCAAAATTCACCTCTTAGGTGTAGCGACCTGCAATGCTAATCGCTCAGACCTGCAATTAAGACATTTCTCAGCCGGGATTAATTGCAACTATAATTACACGTCAGCCAGGATTAATTGCAACTGAGCCAGGATTAATTGCAACCAGCCTGCAATCAGGAGTTTGAGCCAGGATTAATTGCAACTAACAGAAAGTCCAGTCAAATGGGAGTTTGACAGCCTAGTCAAAAAATATCGCAACTTCTCAAAAAAATTATTTGAATTTCAGCCCGACTGTTGCAACTATAAAGGTAAAAGAAAC